>JAEZBT010000414.1 GCA_023426865.1 Actinomycetes bacterium | reverse complement strand
GTTCGAACCCTCGTCCTCGCGCCGAACCCTCGGTCTCGGCGCAGGTGGGGGCGGTGGCGGGGACCCGGGGTGTCCGGCGTCAGCGGGTCGGGCGGCTCCGCCGTCGGCGAACGGATTTGGCCCGGCTCCGTGCGTCGCGTAAGGTTGCAGAGCCGACGCGGGGTGGAGCAGCTCGGTAGCTCGCTGGGCTCATAACCCAGAGGTCGCAGGTTCAAATCCTGCCCCCGCTACAAGTGAAGTACCAGGTCAGAGGCCCTCCCGATCGAGAGATCGGGAGGGCCTCTGGCGTTGGTGTGGGCAAGATGTGGGCGGCGGCCCTCCGCGGATTGCGGCGAACGACTGCGAACGCGGCCGACGGCTAGCCCCGCGTCAGGCGTTCTGGCGTGTCCCCCGGGCCGGTTCTGACCGGATCGCCCGCTCGCGCGCGGGGGCCGGCGCACCACTCATCGTGAGACTTGTGAGGATGAGCGTGCCTGACGGCATCGTCCAGGAGACGTGGTTGCACCACATGATCTAGACAGCGCTTGAAGCAGGGCGATTCCCCGTCTCTGGTCAGGCGACCAATGCGCGCAGTTTGGCGAGCGAGGACGCCACCACCTGGACGTCGGGATCGTCACGGTACTTGGCCTCTACTTGCGAGAGTTGCCCCTCAGCCCGTTCGAGCATGTCGATGCATGCATCGTCCTGTTCGCAGTACCAGTATGTGAGGGCGGCGTTGTACCAGGCCGCGGCCCAACGCGTGCGGATCCATCCAGTGACCGTTGTGGGGAAGATGGCCGCATACCGCGAGAAGTGGGCGTTGGCCGCCGCTACCGCGTCAACGGCCTCCTGCGGTCGGCGGCGAACGATGTGCGCCGCCGACACTGTCACGTACAGTGCGCCAGCTTCCATCATCGCGAAGACGTCGTTCGCGTCGGAGCGGCGGGCGGCGTCTCGGGCGGCCCACTCGTGATCCGGATCTGGGGGCAGGACCCCATCGGGCAGGGGGCGCAACTCGAAGCGGTCACCGAAGTTCGCTGTTGATCCCACCGGCCGCCATCCGGCCAGCGGCAGGGGTTGCTGGGCGGATCCCATCGGCATGCCACCGTTCTGTCGCTCCGACCGGGCCGACCCAACTGTACTGACCACGGCCCGGTGATCATCGCTCGATAGCGACCGGTGATGGTTCCCGAATGGTCTCGGGGACGCCGCCAGTGAGCCAGTGATCGCTCGTGGGCATGTGGGGCACACCGATTGGGTGAGCGGCGACCTCGGCGTACATCCCCGCTACTGCTCGGAGGACCTCCGTGGGTGCCGGCACCGTGCGGCCGTCGAGCCGGGCCGCTGCGACGTCGGGGTGGTCGGTGACGAGCTCGCGGGAGAGTGCGCGTGCGGGGATGTGAAGCAGACCGGAGCGGGAGAGCCTGTCGAACGCAGTGCCCTCGTGGACTGCGATGTCGGCCATGACCTGGACCGCGCCATTGAGCGCGGCGCCGACGTGGCGATCCGCGGCCGTAATGGGCGCGCGATCGCGATGGGCGTCGAGGGGCGTGAGCTCGCCGAGCAGCCGAGCGGCCGCGACGGCGTCGTCACGAACGCTCGCGGCAGGAGGCCCCAAGACCGCGAGCTGCGAGAGTGCCTGGTGTAGGCGCTGCCACGCGCGACCATGTGCGAGCAGGGCACCGGGTCCGGTCGTTCCGACCGCGTCTGGTGAGCTGAGGTCGGCGCCGTGGAAGGCGGCGGCGTGTGCGTGGACGGCAACGCCGAGGCCGGCCGTGAGCCGCAGGGACGGTAGGACGTCGGTGTGGTCGGCGATGAGGTTCCAGGCACCTTGGCGGAGCCGCACCATGCGGTCGCTGAGCTCCGTCACTGGGTCGTCGGTGCGGACGCGAAGGTGGGTCTGGCTGAGGGAGCCGAGGAGCCTCTCGGGGCGGCCAGGGCCTCGGGCGGCGAGCTCGCGCGCGGCGTCGGCGAGGGATTCGAGACCTGGGAGCTGCTTAGCAACGAGGGCGCGGGGGACGCCCGCCTGGACTGCCCTGAGAGCGAGCGGATCCTCGTGTGCGAGGGCGGCCACGGCGAGGTGGCCGAGGTCGACGAGGCCGGCGTCGAAGGTCGCGGTCGTGGCCGCAGCGGCGTCCGGGCTCCTGGGTCGTCCGTCCGTCGAAAAGTGCGTTCCGACAAGGTCGGCGGCAGCGCGCAGGGCAAGAGCCGATCGGGCCCACGGTGTCGTCCCGCGGGACAGCTGCGACGGGTGGGGCCGGGCTTCCCCGGTCACGGCCTCGAGCCGCGCGATGAGGTCGATCGACGCCCGCTCCACTAGCGGGAGGCCATCGCGGTGTCGGGTCAGGCCAAGCCGGCCGAGTTGGGCCGGTCGCAGGAGGCGCCGGCAGTGGGAGGCAATGGCGTCGAGGAGCCCGTGGAAGTCCCCGATGGCGTCTAGCGCCTCGTCCGGTGTCCAGAACCGGTCTCCTCGGAGCGTCGTAGAGCCCTCACGCAGATGGGCGGTCGCCTGCGCGAGGAGCTCAGCGTAGGTAGTCATGCCCACCGCCCGCTGATCTTCGCGCGACCGGTGATGAGTCGAGCCATCACACGGGAGAGCGCCGCCTGGGCGCCCAAATCGGTCTCCACCTCCGCGAGGCCTGCCGCGCGGTTCAGGGCGGACGCGGCAAGCCGGTCGAGGACCTCTCGAGCCTCCGGCACGTCGTCAGGCCGGAGCCCTCCGAACCGCACCGATGCGGCAGAGCCCCGGATGTCCGGCCTGGCCCACTCGAGCTCATCCTGAGCCTCGCGGAAGTCCATCGCGGCGTATGAGATGGAGACGCCCACGCCCAGCGGCACCGTCATCGCCATGTTGAGGGCGCCCATCGCAGCGGCGTGGGTGAGCGCCCAAATGCCGGACCAGCTCTCGTCCGCCTCGCCCAGCAGTGTCTCCGCGCAGCGGGTCCACGTCGCCGTCATCGCTTCCTCCTCAGTGGCCCTGCGACGTCGCCGTCGCTCCTGCCAAGAGGTGTGCCAGCGAAGGCACCAACCTCCGGGACGGCGGTGAGGCGGGGCGGGCGTTGAAGCGCCGGACGTGGACGTCTGTCCAAGCAGCGTCCAGCTCGCCTACCGTGGGCAGTAATGGGCGATGTCGTGCACCTAGGCCGCAGTCAGCGGCCGCCCGTAACGACGATCGGGCAACCCAGGCTCACCGAGCACAACGCCCGCCTCGAGCTCGACCGCACGGACATCGACGACTTCGGAGATGAGCTCATCGAGGCTTTGACGGCGTACCACCCCGTCGTCGGCGATCTCTCGGATCGAGTCCGGCACGGAGGGCTGCTACGTCCTGCTGCCGCTGCGGGTCGACATCATCGTCAAGCAGGGGTACCGCAAGTACCTTGCGACGACGGCGGACTCCACCACCGTCAACAACCTCGACAACATGCCCCCGCTCTGAGGTCGTAGGGAGAGGCCCCCGGCGCACGCTCGTGCTGGGGGTCTCTCGCCGTGGTCAGGCGGGGCGCTGGTGGCCCGTGCCTCCCCGTCAGAACGGTGGTTCGTCGTCCTGCGGGTTCGAGATGTCCGCGGGCGGCGGGGAGTCTCGGAGGAGGACGTGCAGCATCCGCGCGAGCGTCAGCGCGGACTGACCCGAAGGCGAATGCGGCGGCACGGGCCGCAGACCCGGAGTGCGTCGTCGACTGCGCCAGGTCCCACGTCGCATTGAACCAACCGCGCAAGTCCTTGTTGCTCCTCCCGCCGACCTTGCAGGCAAGGATGAGTTCAAACCGCCTCTTCGCATTCGCCCCCTGCGGCTGGTCTTCGCCGGCTGGGCACATTGACGGCTCGTACACGAGGTTCACAGCGTCGATCAGGATCTCGCGCGAACGCCGTGCGACGTCCTGGTAGCCGTCAAGCGAGTCGGCGTTCTCGTACTCCTTCATGAGGCCCGTGATGCGACTCTCAAGCGCGGCCCATGCCGCGTCGGGGGCGAGCGCGATGGACTGCAACTTGTTCGGGTTCTCCTGGAGTGCCAGAAGCGCGCTCTCTACGGGTTCGTACGCGGCCCGAAGGGCTTGCTTCCGCTCCCAGTAGGTGCCCCACTGGCCGCAGAACTTGTCCCAGAAGTCCTCGGCGGTCCTCCACGGGAACGGGTCCGCGAGTCCGTATCGCTTCAGAGCTTCCCGAATCTGGCGCGAGCGTGCCCGGTAGGTCTCCTCCACACCGTCGCTCTTGTAGAGGATTTCGGAGCGCGAGACCTTCACCAGCCACTTGAACTGGAGGTCGAGCAAGGCGATGAGCCCTTCGAGTGTTGACGGGTCGGGCTCGGGTTCCGCAACCGACGCGATGGGTGTGTCCCACGGGTCCGGGTTGTAGGTCACCTCACAGACGGTAGTAGGCCGCGCGGACAGAACGGCGTCTTTCTGGCGTGCGAAGAGCCGGGCACCCCCGGAAGGTGCCTGGCTCTACCGATCGCTTCGATCGTCCGCGTCCCCGCGACAACGCCGTCCGCCCTCGCGATCATTACGATCGCGTCGCCGTGCCCCTGCTCGCATTTCTCAAGTCCGCGACCTGTTCGCTCGCTGCCGTCCTCCATCCCTGTCGGCTACCGGACGCAGCCGCCCGAGCGACGTCTGACGGGCGGGCAGCATCCGACCCGGAACGGCAGAGAGGCCCGCTGCCCCGTAGGGCGCGCGGCGACAGAGCGCGACGTCGCCGTGTGCAGGCCGACGTGACCTTCCTCGCTCACGACATCCCACACACCGCGGACATGGCGATCGTTATCGCGGCCAAGGTCGCCGCTGCGTCCTTGGTCGGGCTGGAGGGCATGAGCACCGAGGACTTCGACCGGCTCTGACCGTGCCGTCCACGTCGGTCGTGCGCAGGGTCCAACCGCGAAGGGTCGAGGAGCGGTAGGGCCGTTGACTCGTCTGGCACTTCGGTTGCGCCGGGCCTCAGGTTGGTATCCCGACGGGCACACATCTTGGCGTGGAGACGACGCGACAGCGGGTCCTGGCGGGCAGGCCTTCTCGGACGCCAGGAGTGGCCGTGGCTGGCGGTGCATCGCCGTGGTGATGACGATGCACCGCCTGACCGCGGGCAGCGGCTACCAGTACCTGATGCGCAGCACCGCGTCGGGCGACTGCGACCGTCCCGCGGCCTCGGACCTGACGACGTACTACACGGCTTCGGGGAACCCGCCCGGCCGCTGGTACGGACGCGGGCTCGTCGGGCTCGCCAGCGGCGGGCCGGGCGAGGGTGCCCGGGTCACCGAGGAGGAGATGGCGAACCTGTACGGCGAGGGCAAGGACCCGCATACCGGCACTTTGCTCGGCCGCCCGCACCCGAAGCACCCCCCCGCGGCGGAGCGGATCGCCAAGCAGGTCGCCGCCCTCCCGGCGGACCTCACCGATGAAGCGCGCAACGCCGCGGTAGCGACCATCACCCGCGTCGAGCTCGCCAAGCACACGCCCATGGCAGTCGCGGGTTTCGACCTCACCTTCACCGCAACGAAGTCCGTCTCCACCCTCTGGGCGGTCGCCGACGACGCCACGCGCGCCGCGCTCCTTGCGGCGCACCGGGCCGCCGTCACCCAGGCGCTCGCCTTCCTGGAGGACACCGCCGCGTTCACGCGGACCGGCACCGCAGGCTGCCGCCAGCACAAGGTCGCCGGACTCATCGCCGCCGGTTTCGACCACTGGGACTCCCGCGCGGGGGACCCGAACCTGCACACCCACCTCGTCCTCGCGAACAAGGTCCAGGGCCCCGGCGGCGCCTGGTTGTCGGTGGACTCCCGGGCACTGCACCACGCCGTCGTGATGGTCTCCGAGCTGTACGACGACCTGCTGGCCGACGAGGTCGCCCGTCGCCTACCGGTCCGGTTTGGATGGCGTCATCGCGGCCCGCGCCGCTCGCCGGCGTTCGAGCTAGACGGCGTCGATGACGCGCTGATGACGGAGTTCTCCAGTCGCGCGACGCAGATAGACGAGGCGATGACGGGCGTGCTCGCCGAGTTCTACGCCACGCACGGGCGCGGCCCGAACCGCATCGAGATCGTCCGGCTGCGCCAGCAGGTGACCCGCTCGGTCCGGCCGAAGAAGCACGTCACGCCCCTGGCCGACCTGATGACGCTGTGGCGAGCCCGCGCCACGGAACGCTCCGGTAAGACGCCCGCCGAACTCGCCGCCGCCGTGTTCAGGGTGTCCGGGACCGTGCCGCTGGGGTGTGATCGCATCCCCGCTGCCGTCATCGACCGGTTCGCCGAGCACACGCTCGAGCAGGTGATGACGCGGCGTTCGACCTGGACCCGGTGGAACGTCATGGCCGAGGCAGCCCGCGCAACCCGGGCGATCCGCATGACCGGCCCCGCCGAGCGCGTCGCGCTGCTCGAGCGCGTCACCGACGCGGCGCTCCGCTCGTGCACGAGCCTGCAGGCGCCCGACCCGCTCGTCGTCCCCGCCCGCTACACCGGACCCGACGGCACCTCGCAGTTCACCAGAGTCGACGAGGGCCGCTACACCCACCACCAGGTGCTCGACGCCGAAGCCCGCCTCCTCCACGCCGCCACCGTCGATACCGACGCGCCCACGACGGCCGCGTGGCTCGCCAAGGCCGTCACTTCCCGGCCGGTCCACCGCACCGACGGTCGCACCGTCACCCTCGCGCCGGACCAGGCGACCGCCGTCGAGCACATCGCGGGCTCGACCCGCCTCCTCAATGTCCTCGTCGGCCCCGCCGGCACGGGCAAGACCACAACGCTCGCGGCCCTCAAGGCCGTATGGGAGCAGGGCCACGGACGCGGCAGCGTCGTCGGGCTTGCCCCATCGGCAACCGCCGCCGCCGAACTCGGCGACGCGCTCGGGATTGCGTGCGAGAACACGGCCAAGTGGCTCTACGAGTCCACAGGCCCCGGCGCACAGCGGCGCACCGAACTCCTCGTCCGCCTCCACGCCGAACGCGCCGGCGCCACGGGCTTGGACCAGCGGGCGCGGTTACGAACCATCGACACCGCGATCACCACCCTGACCGCTCAGGGTGACCGATTCCGGCTCAGGCCCGGCCAGCTCCTGATCGTCGACGAGGCATCCCTCGCCGGCACCTTCGCACTCGACGCCCTCACCGCCCAGGCAAGCGAAGCGGGCGCGAAGGTGCTGCTCGTCGGCGACCACAAGCAACTCTCCGCCGTCGATGCCGGAGGCGCCTTTCACCTCCTCGCCGAGCGCGGACGGCCCGCGACTCTGTCCTCGCTGTGGCGCTTCGCCCACCCGTGGGAGGCCGCAGTGACGCTACGCCTGCGCACCGGCGATGTCCGTGTCATCGACGACTACGCCGACCACGGGCGGATCAGCGCTGGGCCCGCCGAGGCCATGTGCGAGGACGCCTACACCGCCTGGCAGGCCGACACCGAACGCGGGGCCAGCGCCATCCTCGTCGCCTCCGACTCCCGGACCGTCGACGTCCTCAACACCCGTGCCCACAACGACCGGGTCACCGACGGCCTCGTCACGGCCACCGGCGTCACCACCAGCGCCGGGACGGAGGTCGGCGTCGGGGACCACGTCATCACGCGAGCGAACGACCGGCGCCTTCGCACACCCAACGGGCACGTCCGCAACGGCGACCTGTGGCAGGTCACGGCTGTCGCACCCGACGGCGCCCTGACCGTCGTGCCGCTCTCCCGCCGGGACCGCGCAGCGAGCGCGCGGGCGGACGAGGTCGTCCTCCCTGCTGTCTACGCCGCCCACCACGTCGAGCTCGGCTACGCGACTACGACCCACCGCGCCCAAGGCATCACGGTCGACCGTGCCCATGTGCTCGCCGGGCCCGGCATGGTCCGCGAGAACCTCTACGTCGCCATGACCCGCGGCCGCCATGACAACCACGTCTACCTCGCCCTCGACACCATCGACGCCGCCTGCGAATACCCGCCCGAGCACCACATCTCCCAAGGCGGCCGCGACGCGCTCGAAGCCATCCTCACGACGCCGGGCGCAGAACTCTCCGCGACCGAGACGATCGCCGCCTCGCAGGACGAGGCGGCCTCGCCCAGGCGCCTGCTGCCCATCCGTCACACGCTCCTCGCCGACGCCACGGCCGAGCGCTGGGGCGCCGGGTTCCCGACCGTCGGGCTGACTGCGGAGCAGTGCGCCCAGATCGCGACGTCGCCTGCCCGCGGGCCGCTCCTCGCCGCCCTCGAGCGGGGCCGCGCGCTCGGCCACCCGATGCACGAGGTCCTCGCGGGTCTCATCGCCTCCCGGCCCCTCGACGGACCACACCCGGCGGCCGAAACCGCAGCGGTGCTCCACCACCGCGTGCACGAGTGGCTACGGGCGCACACGGAGGACCCGGCCGAGGTGTCGAAAGCCGAAGATGCCTCGGACGCCCCGCCGGAGATTGTCGCTGTGCTCGACCAGATCGACAGCCTCATCGCCGCGCGCGCAACCGCCCTGAGTGGCATCGACCTATCCGCCGCACGGCACGGCGAGCAGGAAGCCGCTGTCAACGAGGTTCCGTCGCAGACGCCGTTCACGCCGATGCCTTTCCCCGAGACCCAGAGGAGCGTGGCCCGATGACGAACATGAGCCCCGCAGCTGACGACGTCTTCTTCACCGAGCCGGTGATGAACCAGCCTGTCGGTCCACCGATGCCGATCATGTGGTGTGCTCACACACGCGAGGAGCAACGCCACCGCCTCGCCGAGCTCGAGCTCTGGGTGACATGGCTTGTCGATCGCTACCGACTCGACCGCCGCTACGTCCCCGAGTGCTGGCCGAGGCACTGGGAGTTCATTGAGGAGCTCTCGGCGTTGAAGCAGGCGTGGGAGGCGGCGTACGCGACGACGTCGCGCGCCGACGCTCCGCTCGCATGGCACGAGCGGCTGGGACTCACGCGAATACGGCTCGCAGAATGGGCCGCGCGTGCCGGCTGTCGCGCCGGTGAGCACCGGCCCGCGCCGCGCCGGGCGGTCTCCCATGCGGATGGATGACAGGTTCCAACCGTTAGGTCGCGAGCGGCTCGGAGTTCGAATCAGATTGGCTTGAAGCTCGGCTTTGGTGCGATTACATGCGTGCGTAGCTCATTCATGTGTAGCCAGTCCGGTGCCTGCACCGAGACCAGCTCGTGCTCGACCGTGAGGAGCCCCTGCTGAGCGGCCTCGTCAAGGGCGTTCTCGATGTCGACTACCTTCGCGGTCGGATACTTCTCCAACTGCTCCGCCATTACCATGCCCTTCACGCTTGGCTTCATGTAATAGGGTGGGCGCTCGTGTTTGCCAACCGTGTAGATTGCGTGAGCGACTGCCCAATAGGCGTCGTTGTACAGACCCATGAACCCGTCTGGATCGGGGAGTACGGTTAGCCAGAGTTGCCGCTTGGCATCGAAGCGGGTGCCGGCTGGAAGTGTCGTCGTGGCTGGCACGATACCGAGGCGCAGGCCGGGTCCTCCCTCCAAGAGCGCCGGAGAGCTCTTAACGGTCGCAGCTGTGTAGCGGCGAGCGTGCTGGTCAGATATGAACAGGTCTGTCTTCCAGACCTTGCGGATGCGATGGCCCAGCATGTGTTCATACGCTGCCCCGCGCGCGGCGTAGACGAGCCAATCGCTCTGGAACTTGAACGGACGCCCTTGGCCGTCGGGTAGCAGTACGGCGTTCGCGCCAGCGTCGTGAACGACGGCGTCAAGGAACCCGAGGTACTTCGCGCGCTCGTAACCGAACATGAGGGAAGAGGTCATCTCGGCGCCGCGGAACTTCGGCGAGATCCGGCTGAGCGTGCGGGCGACCGGCTCCGCTACTCGCGGCTCGCGGCCGACGATCGCTTCGTGCACCGCCCATTCGAAGCCGTCGCCACGGATTCCTTTGTCTCGCTCGAGGCGTGCATAGTGGGCAAGTTGCCGGAACGTCACGTCCACACGGTCGGTGTTGAGGTCCTCCAGATCCTGTTGACTCAGGCTGTCGAGGAGGGCACGAACGATTGATCTCCCGACCGCGTAGAGCGCCCTGCCGTACTCGTCAACTGGCTGCTTCTGTGTCAGGAACGTGACGTCGCCCATGGCAAGACAGCATGGCACGCAGGCCGGTCGCAGGGGCGTCCTGAAGCAGCAAGTGAGTCGTGACTTCATCTTCCCTGGGAGAGCGGGGCAGGTGCTCGATACCGCTGCGTTGTGGTCGTCGGCTGCCGCGTTCACCGCCCGGACGGTGCCGGATGGACCGTGTCGTCAGGGAGTCGCCCGCCCTTGCAGACGGGGTTGGACCAGCCGAGGTAGCCAGTGCCGCTGACGTAGCCGGCGTTGAGCTGTGCGAAGGAGAGCAGGTACACCCCGCCGTGGTTGCCGGTGGCGGAGTCGAAGACGCCGTTGGAGGTCACCATGATCTTCTTCGCGTCGCAGCCCGGGTCGGCTTGGACGACGACGGAGACGTGGCCGGCGGGTCTGCCCGTCCGCCAGAACACGAAGGACCCCAGCGGCGGGCATGCGTCGCCGGGGTGGGCGTTACCGGTGGCGACCATCTGCTGCCAGTGCTCAGCGGCGGTGGGGTACCCCGATCCGACGTAGCCGTAGGCGCGGCAGGCGAGGCGGTCGCAGAGCTGGTGCCAGCCGGAGGTGACGCCGACGTAGGACATGGCGGTGCGGACGGCGGTGGCGACGTCGTGCGGGGTGCCGGGTGGGACGACGACGTCGCCGGTGCCGAGGCCCGGTAGGCACCCGACGCCCGAGGTGTCCAGGGGGCCAGACGTCTCGGGCGTCGGGGCGCTCGTGGGGCCGGTCGCGGCGTCATCGGGGAGGTCGCTGCGGATCCCGGCGTCGGTGACGGTACTCCACTCGCTGACGCGCCGGTCGACGTTGTCGATGAACCGTGCGGTGACCGTCGGGATGTCGGGGTAGGTGCGCAGGCGGGACTCGCCGGCGTTGTGGGCCATGATCAGCGCGTCGAGCAGCGGCAGTTGCGACGATGCCCAGCCGGGGTGGTCGGCCCGGATCTGGCGGACGCCGGCGAGGCGGTTGCACAGGTACTGGCCGCCGTAGCGTGCGTGGGTCAGCGGGTCGGCGATGTCGCGGACGCCGTTGGCGTCCAGGTCGGCGTCGAATCCGTGGCCGTAGACGGCGGTCCAGATGGATTCGTTGATCTGGAAGAGACCCCAGGTGCCGCCGTTGCTGTCGTCGGCGTAGGCGTCCGGTCGAAAGCCGGACTCCTGGGCCATCACCGCGGCGATCCACGCTTCCGGCAGGTCCGGGCACGTGGCCTTCGTCTCCTGAATCCAGGCCCTCGCTTCGACGGGCACGGGAGCGTCGGCCGCCAGCACCCCGCCCGCGGAGGTCTCGATGCAGGCGGTGGCGCCCGCGCCGATGCCGATCGCGACGAGCACCGCGACAGCGGGTACGGCGGCGCACCCCGCCCCGCCGAGCAGCAGCAGCTTCTTGATCACGGTGTTCCCCTTCCGGTCTCGTCGCGTGCGGCGGCTTCGACCGCCTGCTGGTCCGCGCGCAGAGCGGCAGCGTCACGGCGCGCCGTCCACGGGCCGAGGTCGATGACAACGGGTCGCGTGTGGCGCAGCAGGAGGACGCCGGTGCCGAAGGGCAGGGTCCGCAGCACCGACGGCGGCATGACCGGCACCATGCGGACCGACGTCGACGTGGACCGTTCGCCCGCGCGGCCCTGGGAGCGGGTCTCAGTGAGCTCGTCGATCTCGCCGAGGAGCCGGGCGACATCGTCGAGGTCGCGGTACTTGGCAAGGCCGCCGAGGACGAGCTTGACGGTCGCGGCGTCCCAGATGGCGTCGGCCGCGTGCTCGCCCCAACGGTTCCGCGCCTGAGCCAACGACTGCAGAACGGCGAGGGTGGTGATGCCGGACCCGCCGCCTTCGGCCATCAGCTGAGGCAGCGACGGCAGCGGGGTGAGGTTGGCGATCTCGTCCAGCGCCAGGAGAAGGGGTGGGTCCAGGCGCGCACCTGGGGAGCGGGCCGCGACGCTGCGCGCTGTCTCGGTGATGTCCTCGACGAAGGCTGCCACCAGTGGGGCGCATGAGCCTGAGCTGACGGCGGACGCGAGTAGGTAAAGGGTGCCGGACTGGCGCAGGAACGTCGCGGGATCGAACTCCTCGCCGGGTGCGGGGTCAACCGCGGCGAGCACGTCGGGGTCGGCGAGCGCGGCCAGGGACTGTCGGACGCCGAGCCAGACGGAGTCACGCGTGCGGGGGTCGGCGTGGATCGCCGCCTCGAGGGCGTCGGCCCAGCCGGACGCCGCGGAGGGGTGGCGGTTGAGGGTGGTGACGGCGTCTTCGGCGAGCACCGGGTTCAGCGACCAGCGGTAGAGGTCGACCGCGCGTCGTCCGTCGAGAGCGGCGGCGTGGAGCAGGCACCGTAGGGCGGTCTCAGTCTGTCCGGCCCAGAAGTCGGAGTCGGAGACGGTGCGGCCGAAGCCGGCGCCGGCAGCGAGGCCGCGGGCACGGACCAGGGCGGTTCGCGGGGTCTCGCAGCCGCGAACCGGTGACCACCGCAGCCCGCCGGGGAGACCGGCGAGGCGTTGCGGGTCGAAGATCGCCACGGGGCCGCGTCGGGCGCGGGCACGCATCGTCACCGCGAGGGTGTCGGGCCTGGTGGACGTGGCCAGGACCGGCCCGGGCGCATCGAGCACCCACGGGATCACCACGTGCAGACCCTTGCCCATGCGTGGCGGACCGACGAGCAGCGCAGAGTCCTCGACGGAGCACCAGAGCTCGCGGCCGCGGACGCGACCGACCCGCAAGCCGACTTCCTCGGGGGCGGGGTGCGTTCCGGTCGACGGGCGCACGACGGCGCCCTTGCGCACCAGCGGGCGCCTGCCCGCGGCCGCTGCTGCCTCGGCCGCGGTGGCGAGCCCGGGAAGGCTGCGCAGCGATCGCTCGCTGTCGGCTCCTGCCGAGCCGCCCCCCAGCCGCCACGCCAGGAGGGCGGCGCCGGCCCCCCGCCCGCCGCCGC
>JAEZBT010000114.1 GCA_023426865.1 Actinomycetes bacterium | reverse complement strand
GCCTGCGGTGGGCGGTCGGCTTCGGGTGCGACGACGTCCTGCCGGGCGCGGAGGCGGCCGACGCGTCGGGCGGGCCCGGGGTGAGCGAGCAGGCCGCGCACCGGCGGTGGCAGGCCTTCCTCGACGGCGGTCTCGAGGACTACGCGGAGCACCGCGACCGCCCGGACCTCGCCGGGACGTCGGGCCTGTCGGCGGACCTCAAGTACGGGACCATCCACCCGCGCACGCTGCTCGCCGACGTCGCCGCCCACCCGGCGGGTCGTTCGAGGGGCGCGACGACGTTCGTCTCCGAGCTCGCCTGGCGCGAGTTCTACGCGGACGTCCTGTGGCACCACCCGGCCTCGGCCTGGGCGGACCTGCGCCCCGCGATGCGGGCGATGCCGTACGACGACCCCGCCCACGACGACGTCGCGGCGGCCCGGCTCGCGGCCTGGCAGGAGGGCCGGACCGGTTACCCGTTCGTCGACGCGGGCATGCGCCAGCTCCTGGCCGACGGGTGGATGCAGAACCGGGTGCGGATGGTCACCGCGAGCTTCCTGGTCAAGGACCTGCACGTGTGGTGGCCGCACGGCGCCCGCTGGTTCCTGCGGCACCTGCGCGACGGCGACGTCGCGTCCAACTCCCACGGGTGGCAGTGGACGGCGGGCACCGGCACCGACGCCGCGCCGTACTTCCGCATCTTCAACCCCGTCACGCAGGGCCGGCGCTTCGACCCCGACGGCGCGTACGTGCGCCGGTACGTGCCCGAGCTCGCGCACGTGCCGGGCGCCGCGGCGCACGAGCCGTGGACGGTCGCCGACGGGTACGCCCACGGGTACCCGGAGCGCGTCGTCGACCATGCGGCCGAGCGCGCGGACGCCCTCGCCCGCTACGGGATGACGCGCGGGTGACCGCGGGCGCAGGTCAGAGCTGGGGGTCCGCCGTCCGCGTGCGCTTGAGCTCGTAGAACCCGCCGACGCGGCTCATGGCCACCAGGCCGTCGAACAGGTCCAGCGCGGCCTGGCCCGTGGGCGCCGGCGACACGACCGGCCCGAAGTAGCCGACGCCGTCGACCGCCACCACGGGCGAGCCGACCTCGTCCCCCACCAGGGCCATCGCCTCGGCGTGCGAGGCGCGCAGCAGGTCGTCGACCTCGTCGGTGTCGGCGACGGCGGCGAGCTCGGCCGGCAGGCCGACCTCGTCCAGCGACTCCGCGATGATCGCCGCGGTGTCCGTGCGGCCCTGCGGGTGCCGGCGCGTGCCGATGGCCGTGTACAGCGGCGCCAGGACCTTCTCACCGTGGTCGCGCGCCGCGGCGACGAGCACGCGGACGGCGGCCCACGAGTCGTCCATGAGGCGCCGGTAGTCCTCGGTGAGGTCTCGGCCCTCGTTGAGCACGGCCAGGCTCATCACGTGCCACCGCAGGTCCACGTCCCGGCGTTCGGCCACCTCGGTGATCCACCGCGTCGTCATCCACGTCCACGGGCACGCCGGGTCGAACCAGACGTCGACGACGGGGACGGCGGGCGTGGTGGACGCGGTGGGCGCGGTGGGCGCGGTGGACACGGTGGCTCCTCGGTCGGTTCGACAGGTCGGTCGCCGTCGGGCGGCGGCCCCACCGGGCCCAACCGGCGCGGACCCGCCCCGATTCCCCGGCACGCCCGACGATGTCGTCAGGCGATCTCCACCCGCAGGCTCCGCCGGCCCCAGTGCCCGGCGGCGCTGCCGAACCGCCCCGGCACGACGGCGCCGCAGCCCGGGCAGCGGCCGTCGGGCGTGATCCGGTAGGCGAGGACGACGTACCAGTCGCGCTCGATCAGCACGTACCCGCAGGCCGGGCACGACGTCGTCTCCCCCGAGGGGTCGTGGACGTTGCCGGTGTAGACGAAGTGCAGGCCGACGTCGAGCGCCGTCGCCCGCGCGTCGCGCAGCGTGGCTCGCGGCGTCGGGGGCACGTCGAGCATCTTGAAGTCCGGGTGGAAGGCCGACAGGTGCAGCGGCACGTCGGGGCCGAGCTCGGCGAGGATCCACCGGCACATGCGCTCGACCTCGGCGCGGGAGTCGTTGTGGCCCGGGATGAGCAGGGTCGTGAGCTCGAGCCACGTGTCGGTGTGCTCGCGCACCCAGACGATCGTGTCGAGGACGTCGCGCAGGTGGGCGCCGGTGAGCTTCCAGTAGAAGTCCTCGGTGAAGCCCTTGAGGTCGATGTTCGCGGCGTCCATCGGCGTGAAGAAGTCCGCGCGCGCGGCGGAGGTGATGTAGCCCGCGGTGACGGCGATGGCGTGCAGGCCGAGTGCGTGGCACGCCGCCGCGGTGTCGGTCGCGTACTCGGCGAAGATCACCGGGTCGTTGTAGGTGAAGGCAACCGAGTCGCAGCCGGATGCCTGCGCGGACCGGGCGATGGCGTCGGGCGCGGCGATGGAGGCCAGCCGGTCCCACTCGCGCGACTTGGAGATGTCCCAGTTCTGGCAGAACCGGCAGCCCAGGTTGCAGCCCGCCGTCCCGAAGGAGAGCACCGCGGTGCCGGGGTGGAAGTGCGCGAGCGGCTTCTTCTCCACGGGGTCGATGGCGAAGCCGGAGCTGCGGCCGTAGGTGGTGAGCACCAACCGGTCGCCGTCGCGGGCGCGCACGAAGCAGAACCCGCGCTGCCCCGGGTGCAGCCGGCAGCGCCGCGGGCACAGGTCGCACTGGATCCGCCCGTCGGGCAGGGCGGTCGACCACCGGGCGGTGGGCGCGTCCGTCCAGGTCGCGGCGTCGTCGTCCACCATGCTGCTCACCTCCCCCGCCGGGCGGCCGCGCTCACGCGGGCTCGGCCGACTCCCGCCAGGCCCGGGCCGTGTACGTCTGGAGCCGGGTGCCCTCGTGCCAGACGCCGGGCTCGATGCCCGCCTTCAGCCACAGGCGCCCGAGGAACTCCGCCGGGGTCGGCATGGCGTCCCACATCTTCGGCAGGAAGGTCGCCCGGTTCCACGCCCCCGCCTCGACGATGACGCCGTCGACGCCTGGCCGCAGCGCCGCGTACGCGTCCGCCAGGCTCTCCACCGGCAGCGGGCGCGGCGTCGACAGGACCGAGACCTCGATCACGACGAGCGGCACCTCGTCGGCGGTCATCGGCTCGAACCGGGGGTCGCGCAGCGCGGTGTTGACCGCGTTCGCCTGCACGTCCTCCAGCAGCGGCCGACGGGCGACGAGCGTCCCGGTGCAGCCCCGCAGCCGACCGTCGATGGTCAGGGTCACGTAGCTCGCGCCCGGTTCGAGCGCCCAGGCCGGGGGCGGGGGCAGCGGGGGCGCCGGGACGCCGAGCTCGTCGGCGATGGCGCCGCGCGCAGCCGGCAGCAGCACGTCGCCGGCGTCGTCGGGCAGGGCGGCGGGGGCGATCCCGGGTGCGTACGGTGCCTCAGTCATCGTCGTCCCCCTCGAACGCGAACGCGCAGTAGCCGACGACGCGCGACCGGTCCCCCGCCGTGTCCCCTGAGCTGCACGCGCCGAGCAGTGTCGGGCGCAGCCCGCGGCGTCGGGCGGCGACGAGCAGGCCGTTGACCGGGGTGGCGCCGCACGCCTGGAGGTGGTCGATCGGTGCGTCCAGCGCGGTGATCTGCGCGATCGTCCCCGCGTCGATGTGCCGGGCCTCCGCGTAGGGGTGGTAGTGCGACAGGTCGGAGCTGATGATGACGATCGTCTCGTCGTCCCACAGCGCCTCGAGCACGTCGGCGACCTCCTCGCCCAGGGCGTCACCGGCGAGCAGCGGGACGACGTCGACGTCGTCGAGCACCCGTTGCAGGAACGGGAGCTGGACCTCGACGGAGTGCTCGTGCCGGTGGGTCTCGGGCTCGACGCACGCCGCCGGGACGTCCGCGAGGCGCTCCTGCGCCCACGCGTGGGCCACGGGCACGTCGCCCAGGGGCGTGCGGAACACGTCGGCCCCCGGCAGGGCGACGCCGCGCACCGGCACCCGGTGCGTCGGCCCGACGACGACGACGCGGCGTACCGT
>JAEZBT010000097.1 GCA_023426865.1 Actinomycetes bacterium | reverse complement strand
GCGGTACGGCGCTCGGCGTTCTACTGGCTCTTTTCTGCGGCGCGGTTTGGCTGGAGAAACCCAATCTTCTGCAAGATGTATTCGCGGATCACGTCACCGCGCGTGGCGAGCGCCGCCTTGTGATGCTGCCGGACTCCTCCACGGTGCTGATGAACGCGGATACGGCCGTTGACGTCGATTTTTCATCCGGTCACCGGATGGTGAAATTGCTTCGAGGGACCGCCTACTTTGCCGTCAGGAAAACCGGAGTTCCGTTCACGGTCACGGCAGGAGAGGGGCAGGTTCACGTGCTCGGGACCGAGTTTGAGGTTAGTCGCGCCGCTTCCCAAGCCGTGGTGACGCTCGCAGAGGGGCGCGTGGAAGTCGGCGCTGGTGAGCAGACGGCGGCGCTCGCGCCTGGACAGCAGGTGCATTTCGCCGCGAACAGGATTGGCGCGGTATCGAATGTCGATATCGACGAAGCTCTGGCGTGGCGCGAGGGTCGCATTGTTTTCTATGATGCGAAATTGTCGGACGTCGTTGCGGAGATTGCTCGTTATCGACCGGGTCGCATCGTGATTGCGAGCGATGCGTTGGCCAATCGCGTCATCTCGGGCAGCCTGCCACTCGACAATCCTGACGCTGCATTGCAGTCGCTTCAATCCTCGGTCGGCTTCTCGATGCACTCTGTTGCCGGGCGTCTGGTTATCCTGAACTGACCTCGCTGTGTTCAATCTCCAGCCGATCAGAAAAAATCCTAGTCTGCCGGTGGGGGATCTTTGCAGTCAGCCGTGAATCCATACGGGGGTCCATGATCGCGACGCGGTCTGGATCAGGATTTTCGGACTGAGGGGCGTAAAAATGCGTATGTGTGGGCGTGCACAGCAGATTGGTCTGCTGTTGGCTGGGGCAGCGTTATCGATTGTAGCGATCACACCGATGACCGAGGTGCGGGCACAGTCTCAAGTTGCCGAACGCCGCTTCAATTTCAACATACCGGCACAGTCTCTGCCCCAGGGCCTCAACGCGATTGGCCGCGTTGCGGGCTTTTCAGTTGTCGTAAATGGCTCGGTGCCTCCATCCGTTACGGGACAGGCAGTTTCCGGTTCGATGACGGCACGCCAAGCGCTGGCCGCGTTCTTGTCAGACACGGGACTGACATACAGCTTTACAAACGCCAATACGGTGACCGTTGCTGGTCCGGGCGTGGGGGGCAACAACGCCGCTGCTAGTGTCGATGGCGCCATAGCACTCGACACGATTGACGTCTCCGGAGGCGGAACTGGCGCGGCTGCGATCGAGGCTCCGTTTCAGACGCCGGGATCTTCCGCATTTATTTCTGCAGAACAGATCCAGCTTATTCCTCCGACGTCGACCGGCGATATTTTCAAGACGACTCCCGGTGTTCTGGTCGCGGGCAATCGCAACGGCGTCGCGATGAACGTCAACATCCGCGGCTTACAAGGTATGAACCGCGTAAACACGATGATCGACGGGGCAATTCAGCAAAGCTCATCGTATCGCGGCTACAGCGGGCATGACAGCCGCGTCTATGTCGATCCGGAGTTCATTGCCGGAGTAGAGATCGAGAAGGGGCCTGGGGGCAGCCCGGGCGCCATGGGCGGTTCCGTTAATATGCGGACGCTGTCGACTGAAGATATCATCGAGAATGGCAAGAACTACGGCGTCCGCATTCGTGGCGGATTGGGTAGCAATACCGTCGCGCCGGATTCCTCCCGCAGTGTTTCAGGAATGGCAGGGCGCGCTGGGCAGCCGTCTCCGCCGCTGGTTGTCGGCCTCACCGACAGCCCGGATATGCCGCGTCTCGACAACGGCTTCGGCAGTGCGGTCGCCGCCATGACTTACGGCAACATCGATGTTCTCGCAGGATACAGCTATCGCCGGGCCGGAAATTACTTTGCCGGCACACATGGCAAGGACAAAGTTCCAGGTGGCACGACGATCCGCGATCGCTTTTCGCCTTACGGATATGGCGAAGAGGTTCACAACACGTCTCAGGATACCCAGTCCACGTTGGCCAAGGTCAAGCTGCGTCCCATGGATGGCCATGCGCTAGAGATGGGTTATGTCCGCTATGAGAGCCGGTACGGAGAGGCCTACCCGGACCTCATGCTCTATCTCGGAACGACCGGCCTATATATCAAAAGCCAGGGTGCTCTGAGCGAGGTCCTCTCTGACACGTACACGGCGCGCTATGCCTGGACGCCGGAGAGCAATCCGTGGATCAACCTGAGAGCTAACATCTGGGCCAGTGAAGTCTCCAACGATTGGAATTCCTACAGCCTAGCCACGGATGTGATGACCTGGGGCGGTGACATCCACAATACGTCGCGCGTGGAGCTTCCCTTCAGCAACATCAAGGTCAACTACGGGGCGCAATACTACATTGAAGATGTCGCATCCAAGAGTTTGACGACGGGTGGCGCGTCCAACGGCAACATGAATGGCGAGCGCAGCATGTCGAGCGTATTCGCACGCGCCGAGTATACGGTGCTCGATAAGATCCGTTTCGATGCCGGTATCCGCTACGATACGTTCAAAACCGGCATCGGCGATTACGACAATCCGAATGGTGTAACGGACAAGACCGGGAGCAAGGCTAATCCGAATTTCGGCATCACGTTGATGCCATTCGAGGGGTTGCAGATCTTCGGCACATACGCCGAGGGCTGGCGGCCGCCGAGCGTCCGCGAAACGACGCTGCGCATGTCAGGCTATATCAACGCCAATCCCGATTTGCGGCCGGAGCAATCCGAGAACTGGGAGTTCGGGGCAAACTATTTAAGGAACGGCGTTCTGACAAACAGCGACAAGTTGCGCGTGAAGGTCGCTTATTTCGATAACGACTATACGGACTTCATCGTCCGCGCCAACGTCGGCGGATTTCCCCGCGGGTTCCGCAACATCCCTGGGGTGAAGATGAAGGGCGTGGAGTTTTCCGGGGCATACGATATCGGATGGGCGTTCACCGAGTTCGGCATTAACCGCTACACCAAGGTTGAATACTGCCTCACGTCCACGTGTGCCGCGGAAACCAGTGGCGACGACTATGCTTCGTATCACATCCCGCCCAAGTATTCGGGCAGCATCACCGCCGGGTTCCGCATGTTCGATGAGAAGCTCACTGTCGGAGGCCGCGTGACCTATGCCGGAGATCGTGCAATCGGCCGTACCGGCACCGGCGTCGTAGACAGCGACTGGGCTCCCTATGTCGTCTATGACCTGTTCAGCACATATAAGTTCGACGACCAGATGATGGTCGACCTCAGCGCGGAAAACCTGACGGATCTCTACTATCTCGATGCGTTGTCTGACGCTCGCATGCCGTCTCCGGGGCGGACCGTAAGGGTCACGATGACCAAGAAGTTCTAGCTCGGCAGAAATTGGTCACCGGTGATTGCTTTGGCGAACCTTATGGAGGCCCGCAGACCTATCCGGATCATGGCTACCGTCGATAGGCGTTGCCACATGGCCGAGGACCTTGACCATCCTCGCGGCCAGCTATTCATCCGATGCATTGCTGGGCACGGTCATGATAGCAGTTGCTAGGCCGCCATGCGCGCGCCGCGCGGATCGAGTGCATCACCGGCGCGGTATGCTCATTTGGTCGTGATCGCGATCTCGTGCGCTAGGCGATGCTGCAATTAGTTGTCGTAATGATTGGTGGCTTCTCTTGCCACAGCCCAATCGCTCGCTACCGGGTTAGGTATCGAATTGTGCTGTGGCCCACGAGACAAAACTCAGTTTTTTCAAGAAAAATCAACGGCAACTGGCGGAGACGGGGTCCGCCAAATTAGGTTTCCTGACATCCATCCCCGTCCATCCATGATACGAATATTCGCGATTTCGCTGGGTTTTCGATCCATCTTCATCCGTCTACGTTGATTGCCGAGCGCTCACAGCCCATATCCGAAGTGTAGGTAGGGGTGTAGGTAAGAGTATAGGTAAGAAGGAGATCGAGATGGCCCGGAAAACCAACCGCCTGACAGCCATTGAGGTCAGGAACTTGACCGCACCGGGCCTTTATGCCGATGGCGGCGGGCTCTACCTGCAGATTGCCCAGGGCGG
>JAEZBT010000095.1 GCA_023426865.1 Actinomycetes bacterium | reverse complement strand
GCCCGGACCGCGGCGACGAGCCCGACGGCGACGGCGGCGGGGACGAGGTGCCCGAGCTCCGGCGCCGCAGCCGCGCCGAGAGCGAGCGCCGCCGCTGCGGCGAGGATCTGCTGCGCGGCGGCGTCATGCTGCGGGCGGAACGCGAGGACAGCCGTCGGGACGCCGAGCAGGACCGTGTAGAGGAGGCCCCAGCTCGTCTCGATGAGGTAGGCGTCGTAGAAGTCCTCGAGCGGGACGAGGGGGACGGTGAGGTCGATGATCCCCATCAGGCCGATGAGCCAGACGAGGACACCGAGGGCCGCAAGGGCGGGCGCGGCGGCGCGGGCGTAGGGGGAACGCGTGGTGGCGTCGGGGGTTGGCGTCACAGGGGTGATCATGCCAGCCGGGCGCGACGACTCCCCGTCAGCGGTGGGACATGGGTCGGCGAGCCGACCAAGCGCCGACCGACCCGGACGCCCTCTCGACCATCGAGCGGCTTCCGGGACGCCCCGCGCGTCGTGCTCAGGTCGTAAACTGGCGGTCACTGACACAGAAGAAGCGAGCCACGATGTCGCCTGCGGCCGAGCGTCCCGACGTTTCCGTCCAGGAGGTTCTAAGGGACCTACACGACACTCCACCGGACTACGCCGAACTTGGCCCGGATTCCTGCCTGGAACGAGCCGAGTTTCTCTTCGAGACCTGGCTCCCTATTCTGGAACGCAACAACGAGGTCGCGCAACTGTTTGAGGCTGGCGAGAGCCCAGAGAACGCGGCACGTTGGAGAGCGGCGAGCCTCCTCGTCGGACGTCACTTCGCTTCAGCACTTCTCCATGGCGAGCCCTCCACAAGACAGGGCAGAACACGCGGCGACTGGAACCCTTTCCTCTTCTCGCTCCACGAAGCCCTTCTGACCTCTGAGTTCGGTCATGACGCAACCGTGGAGCGCCGCCTACTGGTCGAGTACCTAAAGGGCATTTGGAATTGCTACCTGATGGAACTACTGGGGTCCGCAGGCCTCGGCATGACTCCGGTGGGCTGGGCAAGTTCGTCTTCTGGGAAGTCAACTCCATGTCGTGGACGGCACTCGCCAGCGGCACTCCGGAGCACCTCGCACTTGCAGCGGTCCTGACGGCCCACCTTACGGAACGCGCTCGCGATGCCACGGAGATCCGGGATCGCGCCGAGATCGAGCACCGCAACCGCGCCTTCGGATCGCTCGTGCTTACGCAAGAGCTGCACCTGCTCGCCGGACGAAACGACACGATTCTGGAACGATACGGCGAGAAGCAGGTTGAAGAACGCTTCGAGCAGCAGCTGGCGCTCCTGATGCAGTCGTTCGGCTTCCTTGTCGTAGCGACGAAACGCGGACAGCGCAGGGTGGATCTCGTCTGCCTGTCTCCTCAGACCTCGAGGTCCGAGGACGCGTTTACCCTTCTCGTAGAGGCAAAAAGCACGGCCGGCAAGTATGCGCTACCGACGAGGGACTCGCGGGCAATCACAGAGTATGTTCGTGACACGCGACGGGCTTTGTCTACACTTCCGCCCGTAAGGATGGTCCTCGTCGTCGGACCCGAAATCACGGCGACCGTTCCGGCGAAGTTGCGCGCCCTCGAAGCGGACGTTGGAATACCTGTGCGCTACGCACATGCTTACCTCCTCGCCGAACTGCGCCGACGGTCGCCCGGGCCGATCCCGATGGGGGCGTTCCTGCGCTCAGCGGTCCAGGCGGGCCATGTGCTGGATGGTGCGATCCTTCGAGACGTCAACGAGGCCACGAGACGGGTAGCGGACGCCCACACAGCGTTCGTGACCGCGCTGCTCGCGGGGCGCAGCCCCGCGACTTGACTAGAAGTGGCAACGCAACTCGGAGACACCACGGACCACGCTCTAGGGCATCCTTCCGGGCAGACTAACGACGAGTCGGCAAGGCGGCCGTGCTCCTACCCCTTCGCCTGGGCGTACGTGTCGACGGTAGACACCGTTAGGGCGAAGTCGACGGGCATGTCCCCGAACAAGAGGCGGCCGGCTTCCGCTGCCGCCTCGCGCACCGCCTCAGCCACGTGATCAGCCACGCTCTCCGGCGTGTGGACCAGGACTTCGTCGTGGAGGAAGAAGACCAGGTGGGGACGGCCTGGGATCGTCTGGAGCCGGCGTCGTAGGGCGGCCATCCAGCAGAGGGCCCACTCCGCGGCCGTGCCCTGGACGATGAAGTTTCTGGTGAAGCGGCCCCAGTCGCGTCTCGCCGACCGCGCGGCCCGCGCGTCCTCCGGCCCCGCACCCTCCACGCTCGCGGCCGCTACCAGGTCCAGCCACCTCTGCGACGGTGGCGGGGACGAGCGACCCAGCCACGTCGTCACCACCTCGCCGCGCTCCCCCGCACGCGCCGCCGCCTCCACCATCGCGATGGCCTGCGGGAACGCCCGCTCCAGCCTCGGCATGAGCGCCGCCGAGTCGCCCGTCGTGGCGCCGTACATCGCGCCTAGCATCGCCACCTTGGCCTGCTTGCGGTCCGCGACCACGCCCGCGTCGACGAAGCCCTGGTAGAGGTCCGCGTGGCGGCCGGCGCGGGCCATCGCCTGGTCGCCCGACATCGCCGCCAGGACGCGCGGTTCCAGCTGCGCCGCATCCGCCACCACGAGCTTCCAGCCCGGGTCAGCGACCGCCGCGCCCCGCACCGCGGCGGGGATCTGCAACGCGCCGCCACCACTTGTGGCCCACCTCCCAGAAACCACGCCACCTGGGACGTAATCTGGGCGAAAGCGACCACCCGAGACCCACGTCTCGAGCCAGGTCCAGCCGTTCGCGGTGTACAGGCGCGAGAGGCGCTTGTATTCGAGTAATTGCTCGACTATCGGACCGCCGTGGTCGCGCAACTCCCAAGAACGGGTGCTCGAGACCTCTATCCCAGCACGTCGGAGCCCGTTCAGGAGCTCGGCGCTACTGTCGAGATTCAGCGTCGGCTGGCCGAGGGCCTCGCGCAGTTCTCGCGACAATCGTTCGAGACGCTCCGGACGGCCCCCTCCGGCGGGCCGCTCGCCCAGGATCTCCATGAGGATCCGGTCGTGCGCCTCCGCGCTCCACGGGAGGCCGTCGTGGGTCATCTCCGCGGCGATCAGCGCACCCGTCGACTCCGCCGCGAGCAGCAGCCGCAGCCGCCCCGGCGCCGACGACCCCGCCACCGCGTCGAGCTGCAACCGCAGCTCCCCCACCACGTCCAGGGGCGCCTCGACGGCCGCCCCGGCGCCCTCGTCGTCGAACAACGTGGCCGCCCGGGCCCCAGGCGCCGCCTCCAGCACCCGCGGCGCGTCCCACGGTCCACGCTCCGCCTCGGCCAGTTCAGAGCCCGCGCAGTACGCGCTCCCCCGAAGGATCGCGCGGCAGAGCCGCAGGTCATGGGCCCTTTCCACCCGCACGCCGGCGGCCAGCAACCCCGGATAGCGGCGCGCGGTGTCGTCCCACACCCACCGCGGCCGCAGCGCGCGCTCCTTCGCCAGGACGGCCTCAGCCGCACGCTCGGCCGGCACGGACTCGCGTGCGAGCGGCGCGCCGTCGTCCGTAGCGTCCTGGAGAACGACCCAGCCGGGGCGAGCGGCGTCGTCGTACAAGAGGGCCAGGGACACGGTCCATCCTCGCGCCTGGCCCCGACATTCCCCCGCGACGCACCGCCGCGAAACCCACACCGCAGGACCGCTTGACCCTGACGCAGCGTCAGGCCCGCATGCTCACCGACATGACCACCCCGACACCCACCCGGCCCGCCATCCACGTGCGCGGCCTCACCAAGTCCTTCAAGGACGTCGAGGTCCTCCGCGGCGTCGACCTCGACGTCGCACGCGGCAGCATCGCCGCCCTGCTCGGCTCCAACGGCGCCGGCAAGACGACGATCATCCGCATCCTCGCAACACTCCTGCGCCCCGACGGCGGCACCGTCACCGTCAACGGCCACGACGTCACCACCCACGCCCACGACGTCCGCGCGTCGATCTCGCTCACCGGCCAGTTCGCCGCCGTCGACGAGATCCTCACCGGACGCGAGAACCTCGCGCTCGTCGCCCGCCTGCGCCACCTCCCCAACCCCGGCGCCATCGCCGACGAGATGCTCGCCCGCTTCTCCCTCACCGACGCCGGCGCCCGACGCGCGGGCACCTACTCCGGCGGCATGCGGCGGCGCCTCGACATCGCGATGAGCCTGGTCGGCAATCCGCCGATCGTGTTCCTCGACGAGCCCACCACCGGCCTCGACCCGCAGGCGCGCCTCGAGGTCTGGGCCGCCGTCCGCGAGCTCGCCACGCGCGGCACCACCGTCCTGCTCACCACCCAGTACCTCGACGAGGCCGAGCAGCTCGCCGACCGGATCGCCATCTTGCACGAGGGCCGGATCCTCGTGGACGGCACCCTCGCCGAGCTCAAGCAGCTCCTGCCGGCCGCCACGGTCGAGTACGTCGAGAAGCAGCCGACGCTCGAGGACGTCTTCCTCACGCTCGTCGGCACGCCGTCCGGCGCGAGCGCCGGCACCGCACCCACCGACGCCGGCGCCCCCACCACCGCGACCCCCGCCGAGGAGACCCGATGACCGCCCACGCCTACGCCGACACCGCGGCTCTCACCGGCCGCTCGCTGCGCCACATCGCCCGCAGCCCCGACACGATCGTCACCACCGCGATCACGCCGATCGCGATGATGCTGCTGTTCGTCTACGTCTTCGGCGGCGCGATCGACACCGGCCCGAGCACCGAGCCGTACGTCACCTACCTGCTGCCCGGCATCCTGCTCATCACCATCGCGTCGGGCATCGCGTACACGGCGTACCGGCTGTTCCTGGACCTGGACAGGGGCATCGTCGAGCGGTTCCAGTCCATGCCGATCGCCCGCTCGGCGGTCCTCTGGGCGCACGTCCTCACGTCCCTGGTCGCCAACCTCGCCTCGCTCGCCGTCGTCGTCCTCGTGGCCCTGGCCATGGGGTTCCGGTCCGGGGCGGGCATCGGGGCGTGGCTCGCCGTCGCCGGGCTGCTCGTGCTGTTCACGCTCGCCCTGACCTGGCTGGCCGTGATCGCGGGCCTGTCGGCGACGAGCGTCGACGGCGCCAGCGCGTTCTCCTACCCGCTGATCTTCCTGCCGTTCATCAGCTCGGCGTTCGTCCCGACGGCGTCCATGCCCGGCCCGGTCCGCTGGTTCGCGGAGAACCAGCCGGTGACCTCGATCGTCGACGCGATCCGCAGCCTGCTCACGCAGCAGCCGGTCGGGAACGACGCGTGGGTCGCGCTCGCCTGGTGCGTCGGCATCCTCGCCCTGGCGTACGGCCTCGCCGTCGCCGCCTACCGGCGCAAGGTCGCCTGACCCGAGGGAGGATCACCCCATGCTCACGATCGGCGAGCTGGCGGGATACGCCGGCGTCACGGTGCGCACCGTCCGGCACTACCACCAGGTCGGGCTGCTGCCCGAGCCCGAGCGCGACGCGTCCGGCTACCGCCGCTACGGCGCGACGGCCGTCGTGCAGCTCATCCGGATCCGCACGCTCGCCGACGCCGGCGTCCCGCTCTCGCAGATCGCCCAGATGCTCGACGCCGACGAGGAGACCTTCGCCGCCGCCGTCCGCCGCATCGACGCCCGCCTGCGTGCCGAGGTCCAGCGGCTCCAGGCCAGCCGTCGGCAGATCGCCCAGCTCGCGGCCGGCGACAGCCTCGCCCTGCCGCCCGAGGTCACCGCCTACCTCGACGCCCTGCGCGCCCTCGGCGTCTCCGAGCGGATGGTGACCAGCGAGCGCGACGCGTGGATCCTCGTCGCCGCCCGCTGGCCCGACAAGGTCCGCACGTGGATGCCCGCGAAGATGGCGGAGCTCGAGGACCCGCGCGTCATCCACCTCTACCAGGTGCTCACGAAGCTCTTCGAGACGGATGAGCCCGACGAGGCCCTCATGGCCGAGGTCGCCGACCTCATGGCGGCGATGTTCGAGGAGGCCGAGGCCGCACGCAGCCCCGAGCTGGCCGAGGTGCAGGGCGACATCTCCTACGACCTCCTGGACGCGCTGGCCGCCGAGATGGACCCGCGCACCGAGCGGATGGTCGAGCTCATGCGCGAGCGTGGCTGGGACGGCTGGATCCGCCTGGAGCGCGTGGACGACAAGCGTCGCTGAGGCGACCTCCCGCGCGTCGGCCGTGCCCGCGGCGGCACCCCGCGCTCAGGTGAACGAGATCACCAGCCCCATGAAGCCCGCTGCCGACACCGCCGCCCCCACCCAGTACGACGCGGGCTGCTCGTGCCCCTCGAGCCAGTGCGCCACCGGGATCGAGATCAGCGCCGCGACGGCCGTGAACGTCTGCGCCAACCCCGGCTGCAGCGTCCGCAGCGCCCACACCAGCGCGGTGACACCCAGCACCGGCCCGACCAGCGCGTTCGCGCCCACCCAGAACCACGCCGTGTCCGGCAGCCGCGAGCCGAGGACGCCGAAGTCGTCGCGCTCCCGGTCGCGCCCCGGCGCGAAGCCACCCGCCGGGCTCAGCACCGAGCGCGCGCCGACCATCCACCGCGACAGCATCCACACGACCACCCAGGCCGCGAGCGCCACCGCGAGGCCGCCGACCAGCCGGTCGAACGATGCGCTCACGACCTGCTCCAGCGCCGGACGGGCGCTCTGGCCGGTCTCCTCCGCGCGCTCCTGCATGTCCAGCAGGGCCTTGCGCGTGATGACCAGGCCGAGCCCCTGCGCGGCGGCCGCCAGCAACGCCATCCACATCCCGAGCATCAGCCGCGGCGGGCGTCCCCCGTGCCGGATGAACGGCGCCAGCCCCAGCACCACGCCGCCGAGCACCACGGCGGCGGCGACCGCCGACTCGAGGGAGATCGCGTCGTCGAACCACAGCCACGCCGTCGCGCCCGCCACCACGGCCGCCGTCGTCTCCACGACCAGCGACGCGAGCGGCGCACCCAGCAGCGGCAGCGCGCGGTACAGGGCCACGCCGCCGACGCCGAAGCCGACGACGCCGGCCACCATGAGCAGGCCCGTCTCCTCGCCGAAGCCCTGGCGCAGCATGACGGACGCCACACCGAGCACCGCCGTCGCGATGGCCAGACGCCAGGCGTTCGCCTTGACGAACCCGACGATCCGGATGGCCCGACGCGCAGCGACTGGTGTGACGCCGAAGAACAGCGCCGAGACGATCCCGCCGATCATGCCCCGATCATGCCGGAAACCTCGGCACGCAAACCCAGGACGATGTCGCTGACCTGGTCGGGTGTCACGCGGGCCAGGGCCTGACGGTTGAGCAGCAGCGCCGGGGGCGTGTCGCACATGCCGATGCAGTTGGCCCACGCGAGCGTGAACTGCCCGTCCGGCGTCGTCTCACCGAAGCCGATGCCCAGCTCGTTCTCCAGGCGCGCCGCGATGGCGCCCATGCCCGCCATCGCGCACGAGATGGTCCGGCACAGGTGGATGACGTGCGTGCCCGTCGGGGTCGTGTCGAGGAAGTGGTAGAAGGTCACCACGCCCTGCACGTCCACCGGCGGGATGCCGAGCCGGTCCGCGACCACCTGCATCGCGACGTCGCTGATCTGCCGCCGCTGCTGTCGCAGCGCCTGCAGGATCGGGATGAGCGCACTCCGGTCGTCGCCGTGCTCGGCGACCAGGGAGTCGATGGCCTCGATGAGGTCCGCGTTCGCGGCCGCCACCTCGGTGGGCAGGGTGATCATCGCGCGCCCCCGTTCGTCCGTGCCGTGCCGGGCCCCGACGGCGTCTCGATGAACGCCCCGCGCGGGGTGTAGGTCGTGTGCAGCAGGTGGTGGCTCGTGTGGCCGCACGGGCCGTCCGTGAGGAACTCCTCGTAGAGCCGCAGGACGGCCGGGTTCTCGTGGCTCTTGCGCGCCCGCCCCGTCTCGCCGTACCGCGCGTCCTCCCCGTAGATGGCCTTGGCGCGGGCGGCCCGGATCTCCTTCGACGTCGGGATCGGCTGTCCGCCACCGCCCAGGCAGCCGCCCGGGCAGGCCATGAACTCGATGAAGTGGCACTCGCTGAAGCGGCCTCCGGCCTTGATGTCCTCCATGACCTTCTGCGCGTTCGCGGTCCCGTGCACGACGGCGAGCTTGAACGTCACCCCGCGCAGCCAGTCCCAGTCGGGCACCAGGTGGGCCAGGAGCGGCGGCACGGGGCCCAGGGTGTCCGGGAGCGTGATCTCCGCGTACCGGGTCTCCTCGAAGCCCCGGACGGGCGTGATATCCGCGTGGTCGAACAGGTCCTCGACCTTCAGGCCGGTGACCAGCTCGACCACCGTGCGCAGCGCGGCCTCCATGACACCGCCCGTGGCACCGAAGATGACGCCCGAGCCCGACGCCGTCCCGAACGGGTCGTCGAAGTCGCTGTCGGACATCTCCGTCAGGTGGATGCCGAGCTCGCGGATCATCCGGCCCAGCTCGCGCGTGGTGAGCGAGACGTCGACGTCCGGGTGCCCCGAGTCCGTCATCTCCGGCCGGTGCGCCTCGAACTTCTTGGCGGTGCACGGCATGAGGGAGACGGACACGACGTCGGCGGGGTCGAGGCCGTTCTTCTCGGCGTACCAGGTCTTGATGAGCGCGCCGAACATCTGCTGCGGGCTCTTGCAGCTCGACAGGTTCGGGGCGAACTCCGGGTACTTGTGCTCGAGGTACTTGATCCAGCCCGGCGAGCACGACGTGAACTGCGGCACCGGCCGGCTGTGGTCGCCGAGCACGAGGTTCTCGTACAGCCGGAGCAGGAGCTCCGTGCCCTCCTCGATGATCGTGAGGTCGGCGGAGAAGTTCGTGTCGAAGACCTTGTCGAAGCCGAGCTCGTGCAGCGCCGAATTGAGCTGCCACGTCACGGGGGTGCCGGGCTCCAGCCCGAACTCCTCGCCCATCGCCGCGCGCGGCGCGGGCGCCGTCTGGATGACCACGTGCTTCGTCGGGTCCTCGATGGCACGCCAGACGTCGTCGGTGTTGTCGACCTCCTGGAGCGCGCCCGTCGGGCACCGGTTGATGCACTGACCGCAGTTGATGCAGACGACGTCGCTGATCGGCAGCGTCAGGTACGGCGACATCGTGGTCGAGTCGCCGCGCCCGATGACGCCCAGCGCGCCCACGCCCTGCAGCTCCGCACAGGTGCGGATGCAGCGCAGGCAGTGCACGCACTTGTTCATGTCCCGCCGGATCGACGGCCCGAACGTGTCGAACAGGCGGGTCGGCTCGGTGCGCTGGCCGAACCGGAAGTGGTCGGTGCCGTACTCCGCGGCCAGGTCCTGGAGCTCGCAGTTGCCGTTGCGGCCGCACGTCTGGCAGTTGCCGCAGTGCTCGGCGAGCATCAGGTCGACGATCGTCTGCCGCGCGAGGCGCACGCGGCGGCTGTAGGTCTGGATCTCGATCGGCGTCGTGATCGGGTACGCGCAGCTCGCCTGCAGGGCCCGCTGGCCGGTGACCTCGACCACGCAGATGCGGCAGACGCCGACGTCGGGCAGGTCGGGGTGGTGGCACAGCGTCGGGATGCGGCGACCGGCCTTCTCGGCCGCCTCGAGGATGGTCGAGCCGACGGGCACCTCGACCTCGTGCCCGTCGACCTTCACCGTGACCGTCGCGTCCGTGACGGCGGGGCCGCCGGGCATCCCGGGGGTGCCGAGCCGGAGGGTGTTCGTCATCGCACTGCTCCTCTCCCGCTCACCGGGCACCGACGGGGATGTGGCTCATGACCTCGGACCGGTAGTGCTCCAGGATCGACAGCAGCACGTTCGGCGCCGCCTGCCCGAGCCCGCACTTGGACGCGATCTGCATCGTCCTGCCGAGCGCGACCAGGTCGTCCAGGTGGGCGGACGTGCACTCGCCGCGGCGCAGCGCCCGGATGCCGTCGAGGAGCTTCACGTTCCCCACGCGGCACGGCGTGCACTGCCCGCAGGACTCGTTCGCGAAGAACCACTGCAGGTTCTCGGCCACCTCCAGCAGGTCCCGCCACGGCCCGACGACGATGACCGCACCGCCCGTGGACACGTCCTCGTAGCTGATGGCGCGGCCGAAGTCGCGCGCCGGCACGCAGGTGCCCGCGGCGCCGCCGACGATGGCGGCCTTGGCCCCCTCCGCGCCCGCGGCCTCGAGCACCTCGGCGATGCTCACGCCGAGCGGGAACTCGTAGACGCCGGGCCGCTGCACGTCGCCGGAGACCGACAGGAGCTTGGGGCCGGTCGAGCGGTCCGTGCCGATGTGCGCGAACCAGTCGGCGCCCTTGGCCAGGATCGCCGCGGCCCACGCGAACGTCTCGACGTTGTTGACGACCGTCGGGGCGCCGTGGAACCCGGACACCACCGGGAACGGCGGGCGGTTGCGCGGCTCGCCGCGCCGGCCCTCGAGGCTCTCGATGAGCGCCGTCTCCTCGCCGCACACGTACGCGCCCGAGCCCAGGTGGATCGAGATGTCGAACGCGAAGCCCGAGCCCGCGACGTCGGGCCCGAGGAGGCCGGCCGCGCGTCGGCGCTCGAGGCGCTCCTCGAGGTCGGCCAGGAGGTAGACGTACTCGCCGCGCAGGTAGCAGATGCCCTCGCGGGCGCCGATGGCGTAGCCGCCGATGGTCATGCCCTCGAAGACGAGGTCGGGCAGCTCCGCGAGGAGCACCCGGTCCTTGAACGTGCCGGGCTCCCCCTCGTCCGCGTTGCAGACGACGTACCGGACGCCGTCGGGCGCGTCCGCCTCCGCGGCGAGCTGCCACTTCAGGCCGGTCGGGAAGCCGGCGCCGCCCCGTCCCTTCATGCCGGACTCGCGGACGGTCGCCACCACCCCCGCGGGGTCCAGCGCCAGCGCGGCGCGGAGTCCTTGCTCGGCCTCGATCGTGGCGAGGGTCATCGGAGTCCGAACGCTCATCGGCGTCACCCCTGAGCTCGATGGTTGCGCGGCGGCTGTGACGCGCACCACGAACGTATGAGCGTGTACACCATGATCGCCTGGGCCCTTTGGGCCCATTGTCTCGCCACAGATGTGACCCCCGTCACAGCCCTCCCACCTGCACTCCTGCCCGTCCGCCGGGACCGGAGACGGCCCGCCAACCGCCTCCACCCGCGCCGTCGGCGCGCATGCTCACCCGCTCGTCCGTCGCGGAGGGGGAGCTGGAAGGCGGGAGGGCGGGCAGTCGAGGGGGGCGGGGGTCAGCGGCGGGCGGCGTCCTCGTGGACGGCCAGGAAGAGGGAGTACGGGACGCCGTCGGGGGTCGGCTCACGGTCGGCGAACTCCTGCAGGAGGTCGCCCAGGCGCCGCATGAGCTCCTCGTGGCCGGCCCGGTCCAGGCGGAGCCCGAGGCGGCTCGTCTCGACGGTCGCCGGGTCGGCCTCGCCGAGCTCCTCGAGGAACGTCTCGACGAGCACCCGGAACCCGCTGGGGCCGAGCGGCGTCCGCCAGGACTTGCCCGTGGCCAGGTAGGGCACCTCGCGCGAGCCGCGGGGACCTCGCCGCTCCTCCTGCGCGGCGAGGAAGCCGCGCTCGGCGAGCAGGCGCACGTGGTGGTAGACCGTCCCGGCGTCGCGCCCCAGACGCGCGGCGATCTCCTTGTTCGTCAGCGCCCGGTCCAGGCACAGGCGCAGGATGCGGATGCGCAGCACGGAGGCCAGGGCGCGGGCGTCGGCGTCGACGTCGGCGTCGCGGGCGAGGTCACCGTCGGGCTCGGCCATACCGCCATCCTACTGATTGACTAATCCCAATCAGTCCGGGATGCTCGTCGGGTGAGCACCGAGACGCCCGTCGAGCAGCCCGCCGCCGACAGCGCACCCGCCCGACGCCGGTCCCTCGCCTTCCACCGCAGCTTCCGTCAGCTGTGGATCGGCGACGCGCTCGGCCAGCTCGGCGCGCAGCTCGCGATCTTCGCGCTGCCCATCTACGCGGTCGAGACGCTGGCCGCGAGCGAGCTCGAGATGGGCGTCCTCACGGCCGCCGAGACCATCGCCTTCCCCACGATCGGCCTGCTCGTCGGCGCCTGGGTGGACCGGATGAACAAGCGCCGGACGCTCATCGTCGCCGACCTCGTGCGGGCGGCGGCGCTGACCGTCGTCGTCGTCGCCGGGCTCGCCGGGCACGGCTCGATGCCGCTCCTCATCGCCGTCGCGGTCGTGATGAGCTGCGCGACCGTCTTCTTCGACATCGCGCACCAGAGCTACGTGCCCGGGCTGGTCGGCCTCGAGCACATCGCCGAGGGCAACTCGAAGCTCCAGGCGACGCAGTCGGTCGCGATCGCCGTCGGGCCGGGGCTGGGCGGACAGCTCCTGCGGGTCGTGACGGCGCCCGCGCTCGTCGGCGTCACCGTGGTCACCTACCTGGCCTCGGCGTTCGCCGTCGGGCGCATCCGGCACGAGGAGACGCTGCCGGCGCGGGAGGAGCGACGGCCGCTGCGCGCCGAGATCGCCGAGGGGCTGCGGTTCGTCCTCGGGCACCGGCTGCTCCGGCGGATCGTCGCGTGCACGGGCCTGTCGAACCTCGCCGGCTCGGTCACCGGCGCACTCATGGCGATCTACGCCCTGCGCGTCCTGGAGCTGACGCCGGCGGCGTTCGGCCTCGTCGGCTCGGCGGGGGCGGTCGGCGGTCTCCTGGGCGCGGTCGTCGCCGAGCGGATGAGCCGCCGGTTCGGCGAGGGCCGTGTGATCGCCCTGGCCGCGGCCGCGTGGCTGCCCGCGATGGCGCTCACGCCGCTCGCCCTCCCGCTGGCGGACGTCGGCGTCCCGGCGGCCGTGACGCTCGTCGTCGGCGGCGGGCTGCAGATGTTCTGGATCGTCGTCTACAACGTCGCGCAGGTGTCGTTCCGCCAGCGGGTCTGCCCGCCGGCGCTGCTCGGGCGGATGAACGCGTCGGTGCGGGTGCTCGTGTGGGGCGGCATGCCGCTGGGCGGGCTGATCGGCGGGTTCCTCGGGACGCACGTCGGCGTGGTCGAGACGCTGTGGGTCGCCGTCGCCGGCACCGTCCTGGCGAGCCTTCCGGTCCTGCTGTCGCCGCTGGTCCGGATGCGCGAGCTGCCCGGCCCACCATGATCGTTTTCGTCCTCGCGATCCATTGACACCGCCGACGCCCCTCCGTAGGTTCGAACAGGTCTAAACACGTCCACCGCCTCAGGAGGCGTCGTGACGACCGACCCGGCAAGCCCCATCCCCGCTCCCCCGCCCCCGGGCATCGACACGCCGGCCACCAGCACCGTCCTGCAGGTGGAGATGCACGGCATCGACGTGATCGCCGACGCCGATCGCAAGGGCAGCCCCCGCGACCTGTTCTGGCCCTGGTTCGCCGCCAACGTGTCGGTGCTGGGCATCAGCTACGGCGCCTGGGTGCTCGACTTCGGCATCTCGTTCGCGCAGGCCACCGTGGCCGGCGTCGTCGGGATCGTGTTCTCGTTCCTGCTCTGCGGGTTCGTGGCCCTCGCGGGCAAGCGCGGGTCGGCGCCCACGATGGTGCTCAGCCGCGCCGCCATGGGCGTGCGCGGCAGCCGCGTCGCCTCCGCGCTCTCGTGGATCCTCACCGTCGGCTGGGAGACGGTGCTCATGGCGCTGGCGACGCTCGCCGTCGCGACGGTCGCAGGCCGGCTCGAGTGGGGCGACGGCGACGCGACCAAGGTCGCCGCGCTCCTCGTCGTCGGCGCGCTGATCATCGCCGGAGGCGTCTTCGGCTTCGACCTCATCATGCGGCTGCAGACCGTCATCACGGTCGTCACCGCCGTGCTCACCATCGGCTACGTCGCGCTCGTCCTCGACGAGATCGACCTGGACGCCGTGACCGCGATCCCGGCCGGCTCCACGCAGGCGTTCATCGGCGCCCTGGTCTTCATGATGACCGGCTTCGGCCTGGGCTGGGTCAACATGGCCGCCGACTACTCGCGCTACCTCCCGCGCCACACCTCCGGCCGCGGCGTCGTGGCCTGGACGACGTTCGGTGCGGCACTCGCACCCCTCGTCCTCATCGTCTTCGGCCTGCTGCTCGCGGGCTCGGACGACGCCCTGCGCCTCGCCATCTCCGACGACCCGATCGGCGCGCTCACCCAGATCCTGCCGACCTGGTACCTCGTCCCGTTCGCGATCGTCGCCGTCGCGGGCCTCATCGGCGGCGCGGTGCTCGACCTCTACTCGTCCGGCCTGGCGATGGTCTCGGCCGGCCTGCCGATCAAGCGCCCCGTGGCCGCCGCGATCGACGGCGCCATCATGGTGGCCGGCACGATCTACATCGTCTGGGGCCCGGACTCGTTCTTCGGCATCTTCCAGGGCTTCCTCATCACCGTCGGCGTCCCGATCGCGGCCTGGGCGGGCATCATGCTCGCCGACGTCGCCCAGCGGCGGCGCGACTACGACGAGGGCGACCTGTACCGGCACCACGGCCGCTACGGCGACGTGCCCGCCGTCCCGATGGCGATCCTGGTCGCCGCCACCGTGCTCGGCTGGGGCCTGGTCACCAACGGCTACGCCTCGTGGCTCGGCTGGCAGGGCTACCTGCTCGAGCCGGTCGGGCTGGGCGGCAAGGAGGGCGACTGGGCGTACGCCAACCTCGGCGTCCTCGTGGCCCTCGCCGTCGGCTTCGCCGCCACCCTCGCGCTCCGCACGGCCGCCGTCCGCCGGCAGGAGGCGCTGCCCGCGTCGCCGGAGGTCGTGGTCGCCGGCGGCGCCCGGCCGTTGCTGGAGGAGGAGCGGTCATGAACGACCTCACCGCGACCGCGGCCACCCTCCGGCCGGGCCCCACCACCCGCCCCGCGCGGACCGTCCTGGCCGTCATCGACATGCAGAACGTGTTCGGCGAGCCCGACAGCCCCTGGCTCACCCCGCGCTTCGCCGAGGTCCTCGCGCCCGTCCGGCGCCTGGCCGAGGCCTACGGTCCGGCCACCGCCTTCACGCGCTTCGTCGCGCCGGACGCGCCGCAGGGCGCCTGGGTGCCGTACTACGAGGAGTGGTCGTTCGCCCTCCAGCCACCCGACGCCGCGATCTGGGACGTCGTCCCCCAGCTCGACGACGTGGCGCTCCAGGCCGAGCGCGCCGGGCGCGTCGTGTCCGCCACCACGTTCAGCAAGTGGCACCGGCTGCGCTCCCTCGTGGGCACGGACGGGCGCCTGGTGCTCTGCGGGGTGAGCACCGACTGCTGCGTCCTGTCCACGGCGCTGGCAGCCGCGGACGACGGCGTCGAGGTCGTCGTGGTGGCCGACGCGTGCGCGGGCGTCGACGACGACAGCCACGCCAAGGCACTGCACGTCATGGGCCTGTACGCGCCGCTCGTGCGCGTGGTCGGTCTCGCCGAGGGCCTCGCGCTCGCCCCGGGTGGCGACGTGCCGTGACCACGACGACGGGCCGGCGCGTCCGGCTCAAGCACGAGCAGATCGCGCGCGAGCTCACGCGGGAGATCCGGTCGGGTCGGCTGCCCCGCGGCGCACGGCTGCCCGGCGAGCTGGCTCTGGCCGAGCGGTTCGGCGTCAGCCGGACGACCGTACGCGCCGCACTCGCAGCGCTCGCCGAGGCAGGGCTCATCGCCACGCACACGGGCAAGGGCTCGTACGTGCTCGACGACAGCGATCCGCTGGACGGCCCGAACGGCTGGGCCCATGCGCTCCCGCGCGGCGTCGACGCGCACGTACGGGTGCTGTCCGTCACCCAGGCCCGCGCCCCCGAGCTGGCCGAGTACCTGCCGGGTGGGGTGGACGTCGTCGTCGTGGAGCGGGTGCGCGAGCTGGCCGGCCCGGGCCGGCACGCGGTCGCCTACGAGCGGGCGACCGTACCCGCCCTGGGGCCCCTCGCCGACCTCCCGACGCGCGGGCTGCACGGCTCGCTCACCGAGGAGCTCGTGGCGGCCGGACTCCTCGCGGACCACGGCGACCAGCGGGCCCTGGTCCGTCCGCTCGCCGCCGACGAGGCCGCGCTGCTCGGCCGCGCGCCCGGCTCGCTGTTCCTCGCCGCGTCGACGACGTCGCTGACCGCCGACGACACGCTGGTCGAGCACGTGGAGGTCCTGCTGGACCCGGAGCACTTCGAGCTGTCGCTGCGCTTCGGCTGCGACGGATGACCAACTCAGGGGGAGCTGATGAGAGTGCAGACACCGGATGGGAGGGCCGACCGCGCGGACCGGGCGCTCGGCGCGCTCCTCGGCCTGGCGGTCGGGGACGCGCTGGGCATGCCGAGCCAGCTGCTTCCGCGCGCGGTCGTGGTCCAGCGGTACGGGCCGGTGCTCGAGGGTTTCGAGCCGGCCCCCGCCGACCACCCGGTGGCCGCCGGCCTGCGCGCCGGCTCCGTCACCGACGACACCGAGCAGGCCGTGCTCCTGGGCCGGGCGCTCGTGGACGGCGGCGGTGCCATCGACCCGACCGAGCTCGCCCGCCGCCTGGTCGCCTGGGAGGACCACATGCGCGGGCGCGGCTCGCTCGACCTCCTCGGCCCGTCCACGCGGCGCGCGCTCGCGGCCC
>JAEZBT010000093.1 GCA_023426865.1 Actinomycetes bacterium | reverse complement strand
GTCTCGCGCCAGGCCGTCGCGGTGAACGAGCTGCGCCGCCGACGCCAGTCCCAGGGCGCGCCGCGTTCGTGGCCGACGAGGTCGCCGCACGCCTGGGCACGACGCGCGCCGCGGGGCAGCGCGTCGTCGGCGAGGCGATGGGGCTGGAGCAGGTGCCGCAGGTGTGGGACGCGCTCGACCGCGGCGCCGTCGATGTGCGCAAGGCCGCGATGCTGTGCGACGAGATCCTCGCGCTGCCGTCGCTGCTGCGGTTCGACGTCGCGTCGGAGGTCGTGCCCCTGGCCGGGGCGTTGACCATCCCGGCGCTGCGGGGGCGCATCCGGCGGCGCGCGCTCGCCGAGGACCCTGACGCGGCGGCCCGCACGCATGAGCGCGAGCGCCGCGGGCGCTACGTCTCCCTGGAGCCGGTGCGCGACGGCATGGCCTGGCTGCACGCGTACCTCCCCGCGCCCGACGCCGTCGCCGTGCACTCCACGTTGACCGCGATGGCCGATGCCGCGCCGCCCGACGACCCACGCGGGGTCGACGAGCGGCGGGCGGACGCACTGGTCGACGTCGTGACGCGCTGGTTGGACGCCGGGACGTGCCCCGACGGCACTCCCCTGCCGCGCCGCCAACGCCGTCGGCCGCACCTGCAGGTCACGGTCGCTGCGAGCACCCTCGCGGGCGACGACGACGCGCCCGCCGAGCTCGCGGGCTACGGGCCGATCTCCGCCGACATGGCCAGGGCGATCGCGCGGGACGCGACGTGGACCGCCGTAGAGGTGGACCCGCGGACGGGCGAGGCACGGCGGATGCGCGACGTCCGGGACGGTCCCGATCCGGGTGGACGCGCGAGGACCGGCGCCCCACCCGGCTACCGGCCGCCGGCCGCCGTGGCCGGCGACGTCCTCGCGCGCGACCGCACCTGCACCTTCCCGGGCTGCCGCGTGCCCGCGATGCGCTGCGACCTCGACCACATCGAGCCGTTCGACCCGACGCTGCCCGCCGACGACCAGACCGTCGGTGAGAACCTGCACGCCCTCTGCCGGCACCACCACAACCTCAAGACGCACGGCGGCTGGCGGGTTGTGCGCGACGACGCGACCGGCCGGACGCTGTGGACCGCCCCGACGGGGCACGGGTACGTCCGCGAGCCGGTGGCCGCGCCTGGAGATCCGTCAGCAGGCCCCGGAGCACGAACCGTCGGCCCCCCGCCGTTCTGACGGGCGTCTCGCGGCTGCCGCGCCTCAGGCCGCCGCGGCGACCGACCCGCGCAACGCGCTCCGCCCGGACTCCCACGCACCGAGCATCTGCGCCCCGGCCAGCCCGTCGATCACCAGGTAGGCGGCCGCACCCCAGAGCACGTCGTCACGCACGGACGGCTCCGCCTCGGCGAGCGCGCCGGCGAGGTCGCGCCCGGCGATCTGCTCGTGCACCGCGTCGGCCTCGACGTGCTCGTCGAAGTACCGCGTGACGTCCTCGCCGTACCCGAGCCGTCGGAACCCGTTGCCGTACTTGCGGCACGGGATCGACGACGTCATCTCGAACGCCGCGAGGTGCCCCGCGATCGCCCCGCGCAGCCGCCGGTGCAGCCCGAACAGGCTCATGAGGTTGACGTTGGCGAGGGTCGGCGCCGGCACTGCGTCGACGTACGCGCCGTACGTGTCGTCGAGCCCCAGCGCCCGCATCGTCCCGGCGAACAGCTCGGAGTGGATGTACCCGGGCCGCCCGCCGCCGTACTCGTCGGCCTGCACCTCGATGAGCGCCGACTTCGCCCGGCCCGTCAGCCGCGGCAGCGCCCACGAGTGCGGGTCGGCCTCCTTGAGGTGGTAGATCGAGCGGTGCACCACGAACTCCCGCAGCTGCTCGTCGGTCGCCCGCTTGGCGACGTACCCGGACAGGCTCGGTCCGCTGTCGTCGGCGGTGAGCTCGAACAGCGCCTCGGCGACCTCGGTCGCGGTCCGCGCGGCCGTGTCCGGCACCGGCACGCGCTCGCGCACGGCGGCCTCGAACGCCTCCTCGAGCACCGCGCGGGCCGCGAGCAGGTCGGGCGCCCACTCCCAGGCCTCGTCGACGCCGTCGAGCCCGCGGTAGTGCAGCTCGTACATGCACAGCAGGGCGAGCTGGACGTCGTCGTCGGCGAGCACGTCGGCGCTGTCGGCGACTGCCCGCTCGGCTGCCGCGTGCACCTCGGGAACAGGCCCGGGGGCACCGCGCAGCGCGGTGACCAGGGCCGAGCTCAGTGGGCCGCGAGCGGCGGGAACGTGCATGGTCCTCCTCGTCCGGGCGCCGGGCGGGCCCCGACAAGGGCTGGCGCGGCGCGTCGCTCCGGTGAGGTTCGCACCTGGGGGCCGCACCCGCATCCGGAGAGGGCGCGGCTCCCCCGGCGGTGCCGGTGCCGCCGCGTTCCGACGAGCGCCCCGACCCGACCCGGGTTTCACTGGTCCGATGACCGACCCACGCGCGACGACCGACCGCCCTTGGGCCAGCATCACGGCGTGCCCGCACGGACCGCTGCTCGTGCGCGGCGACGTGGAGATCCTCATGCCCGACGGCACCCCGGCCCCCCGACGCCGCTCGACCGTCGCCCTGTGCCGCTGCGGCGCGTCGGGCATCAAGCCGTACTGCGACGGCAGCCACAAGGTCGTCGGTTTCCGCACGGAGGACGAGCAGCCGTCGGTGGCCTGAGAGCCAGGCCCCGACCCCACGGACCGGCGTCCGCCTACCCTGGCCGGATGGCGTACACCGACGACCCCGCCGACCGCGCGCTCCTCGTGGCCGCCGCGTACGTCGTCCTGCAGCGCGGCGCCGAGGTGCTGCTCCAGCTCCGCCGCGGCACCGGGTACATGGACGGGCACTGGGCGGTCCTGGCGGGCCACCTGGAGCCCGGCGAGACGATCACCGCGGCCGCGGTCCGCGAGGCCGCCGAGGAGTCCGGCGTCGTCGTCGCCGAGTCGGACCTCGAGCCGCTGACGACCCTGCACCGGTTCATCCCGGGCGGCCCGCCGATCGAGCAGCGCTGCGACTTCTTCTTCCGTGCCCGCCACTGGACGGGCGACCCGTCGCCCCTCGAGCCGGACCGCTGCGCGGACATGCGCTGGTTCCCGCTCGATGCGCTCCCGACGCCGGTCGTCCCGCACGAGCGCACGGTGCTGGACGCCCTGGCCATGGGCGACCGCCGGCCCGCGATCATCGCGATGCCGCTCGTCACCGAAGAGCCCTGAGGCCCGGCTCGCGCCGGCCCCTGACGACCGGCTACTTCTTCGACGCGGCCTTCCGCGTCGTGGTCTTCGCCGTGGTCTTCCGCGCCCCGCCGCGCGTCGTCCGCTTGACCGGACCCCGGGCGCGCTTCTCGGCGAGCAGCTCGGCGGCCCGCTCGAGCGTCACCGACTCGACCTCGTCGCCCTTGCGCAGGGTCGCGTTGGTCTCGCCGTCGGTCACGTACGGCCCGAACCGCCCGTCCTTGACCACGATCGGCTTGGCCGACACCGGGTCCGGCCCGAGCTCGCGCAGCGCCGCCGTCGACGCGGCCTGGCCCCGCCCACGCTTGGGCTGGGCGTAGATCGCCAGGGCCTCCTCGAGCGTCGTGTCGAAGATGGCGTCCTCGCTGGGCAGGGTCCGCGAGTCCGTGCCCTTCTTCAGGTAGGGCCCGTAGCGGCCGTTCTGCGCCGTGATCTCCTCGCCGGTCGCGGGGTCCACCCCGACCACGCGCGGCAGCGACAGCAGGCGCAGCGCGTCCTCGAGCGTCACGGTCTGCAGCTGCATCGACCGGAACAGCGACCCGGTGCGCGGCTTCGGCGCGGCGGCCAGCCGCCGCTTCTTCTCGGCGGCCGACAGCCCCTCGGGCACCTCCGGCTCGGGCAGCACCTCGGTCACGTAGGGCCCGTACCGACCGTTGCGCGCCACGATCGTCGTCCCCGTCACGGGGTCCTCGCCCAGCACACGGTCGCCGTCGGGCTGGGTCTCGAGGAGCTCGCGCGCCTTGGCGACCGTGAGCTCGTCGGGCGCGAGGTCCTCGGGCACCGACGCCCGGCGCGGCGTGCCGTCCTCGACCCCGGGCGCCGCCGCGTCCTCGAGGTACGGCCCGTACCGGCCGACCCGCAGCACGATGCCGTCGCCGATCTCGATCGAGTTGACCTCGCGGGCGTCGATCTCGGGGTGGTTCTCGACGAGGTCCCGCAGGCCGAGCGCGTCGGTCGTGGTGGCGTCCTGGCCGCCACCGAAGTAGAACCTGCTGAGCCACGCCACCCGGTCCTTCTGGCCTGCGGCGATGGCGTCGAGGTCCTCCTCCATGCCCGCGGTGAAGTCGTAGTCGACCAGCCGTTCGAAGTTCTCCTCGAGCAGTCGCGTCACGGCGAAGGCGAGCCAGCTGGGCACGAGCGCCTGCCCGCGGTTGGAGACGTACCCGCGGTCCTGGATGACGCCGATGATCGAGGCGTACGTCGACGGCCGCCCGATCCCCCGCTCCTCGAGCGCCTTCACCAGGCTGGCCTCGGTGTACCGCGGCGGCGGGGAGGTCCGGTGCCCGTCGGGCGTCAGTGCCAGCGCGGCGAGCGGGTCGCCCGCCACCATCTCGGGCAGCCGCGCCTCGCGCTCCCCGTGCTCGGTCCCGCCCGCGCCGCCGCCGTTCTCGTCGGCGTACCGCTCGGCGTCGCGCGACTCCTCGTACGCGGCGAGGAAGCCCCGGAAGGTGATGACGGTGCCCGACGCCGCGAACACGGCCCGCGTGGGCGCGTCGGCACCCGGCAGGGCCGCGTCGGCGCCCAGCCGCACGGACGCGGTCGAGCCCCGCGCGTCGGCCATCTGCGACGCGATCGTGCGCTTCCAGATCAGCTCGTAGAGCCGGAACTGGTCGCCGGACAGCTCGCGTGCCACCTGGCCGGGGGTCCGGAAGTGGTCGCCCGCGGGCCGGATGGCCTCGTGCGCCTCCTGGGCGCCCTTGTTCTTCGCCGAGTACACGCGCGGGCTCTCCGGCACGAACTCCGGCCCGTACAGGTCGGCGGCCTGCCGACGCGCGGCGTCGGTCGCCTCGCGGCTCAGCGCGGGCGAGTCGGTTCGCATGTAGGTGATGTAGCCGTTCTCGTACAGCCCCTGCGCCACGCGCATCGTCTGCCGCGAGCCCATCCGCAGCTTGCGCGCGGCCTCCTGCTGGAGCGTGGACGTGGTGAACGGCGCGGCCGGCTTGCGGGTGTACGGCTTGGTCTCGACCTCGAGCACCGAGAACGCGGCGGGCTCGAGCGCCGAGGCCCAGGCGCGGGCGTCCGCCTCGCCGAGCTGCACGACGTCGCCGCGCCCCCGCAGCGCGCCGCGGTCGTCGAAGTCGCGGCCCGTCGCCACGCGCGCCCCGCCGAGCGAGACGAGCCGGGCGTCGAACGCGGTGTCGTCGGAACCCTTCGTGAGCCGGAACGTGCCCTTGACGTCCCAGTACTCGGCCTCGCGGAACGCCATCCGCTCGCGCTCGCGCTCCACGACCATGCGGGTGGCGACCGACTGCACGCGCCCGGCCGAGAGCCCCTGGCGGACCTTGCGCCACAGCACCGGCGACACCTCGTAACCGTAGAGGCGGTCGAGGATGCGCCGGGTCTCCTGCGCGTCGACGAGACGGTCGTCCAGGTCACGCGGGCTGGCCAGCGCCCGCTGGATCGCCTCGCGGGTGATCTCGTGGAAGACCATCCGCTTGACCGGCACCTTCGGTGTGAGCTCGGCGAGCAGGTGCCAGGCGATGGCCTCGCCCTCGCGGTCCTCGTCGGTGGCGAGGTAGAGCTCGTCCGCGTCCTTGAGCGCCTTCTTCAGCTCGGCGACCTTCTTCCGCTTGTCCGGGTCGACGACGTAGTACGGCTGGAAGCCGTTGTCGACGTCGACCGCGAACTTGCCGAAGGGGCCCTTCTTCATCTCCGCCGGCAGCTCCGAGGGCTGCGGGAGGTCGCGGATGTGCCCGACGGACGCCTCGACGGTGAAGCCGTCGCCCAGGTACGCGGCGATCGTGCGCGCCTTGGCGGGCGACTCCACGATGACGAGCTTGCGACCTGGCACTGTGATGTGACCTCTCCTCGGGGAAAAGCGGGAACCGACAGGGTGCGTCGGAGGCGCACTCTACGACGTCGCGTCAAGCACGCGACGCGGCGGGCCGCCGTCCGATCATGGCACCCGGGCCGGTTCGGTCACCCGCAGCACCAACAGGACCACGCCGAAGACGGCTGCGCACACCGCCGCGATCCCGAGCGCGCCGCCCGCGTACGCGGTCAGGAGGTCCTCCCGCGCCTCGAGCCCGGTGGAGTGGTACTGGCCCTCGACCTGCCCGAGCGCGTCGAGCGTGCGCATGAGGGCGAGCCCGGCGATCCCGCCGGCGACGACGGCGCCCGCGAGCAGCAGGCTCGCCGCCGTCGACTCGCGCCGGTGGTCGGTCCGGGTGCCCCGCGAGCCGCTGGGGCCGAGCGCCCGGACCAGGCACGTCCAGGCCAGCACGAGCAGCACCGCCGCCACCACGTCGCCGGGCCGGTGCCACGCGCCGATGAGCGTCGACACCCCGGTGCCTGCCGCGTACAACGCCCCGACGACGGCGACCGCGGCCCGGAACCTGCGCGGCACCACGAGGACCAGCGCGACGGCGCAGGACGTGGCCGCGATCGTGTGACCGCTGGGCAGCGTGTTGAAGAGCCGGTCCGCGACGTCGAGGTCGGGCCGGTCGAAGACGCCGTACTTGAGGAGCTGGCCGGACGCGTTCGCCCCCGCGATGAGGAGCGCCACCTGCGCCGCGAGCAGCCAGCGGCGGCGCACCAGGGCCACGATCACCGCCACGGCCAGCACGCCCGCGATGAACGGCACGGAGATGACGTCGAGCACCGGCTCGGCGACCCGCCACAGCTCGTTGCGCCCGAGCTCGGCGCCCTCGAAGGACGCCTGGTCGAGAAGCTGGCCGTCGTACGTCCCGACGAAGACCCGCCACGTGGCCCAGACGCCGGCCGCCGCGAGCACCCCGACGAGCACGACGGCGGTCCGCACGAGCACCTCGTGGCCGACCGACGTCATCGGCCCGTGCTCCGGTGCCGGGGCGGCACCGACGTCGGGTGTCACGTCGCCTGCTGTCACGCCGCCTACGGTAGGCGACCGCCCCGGGGGCCGCGTGCGCCCGCGGGCTGACCCTACGGGCACCCGGTCCACCCCGGGATCGGGATGTCGGCGCCCGGGCGTATCGTCCATGGCCGTGCCGATCATGGTTCCCGACGAGGTCGTCGCCGAGGCGCTGCGCCGCTTCGGCGTCGACAGCTCGTCCGCGCGCCCGCTGACGCGCGGCGGCGCTCCCGACGGCCTCGTCCTCGCGTGCCGGCGCGGTGGCGAGGACGCGTTCTGCAAGGTCAAGCCGATTCCCGGGCCCGACTCGGACGCCGAGCTGGCGCGCGAGCGCGACGTCGTCGCGCT
>JAEZBT010000415.1 GCA_023426865.1 Actinomycetes bacterium | reverse complement strand
GTGCTCGGCGTCGCGGGGGCGCCGGGGGCGGGCAAGTCGACGCTGGCCGCCGCGGTGGCCGACGCCGTCGGGTCGGCGGCCGTGGACGTGCCGATGGACGGGTTCCACCTCGCGCAGGCTGAGCTCGAGCGGCTCGGCCGCGCCGAGCGCAAGGGCGCGCCCGACACCTTCGACGCCGACGGGTTCGTGGCGCTGCTGCGCCGGATCCGCGACCAGCGGCCGGGCGACCCGGTCGTCTACGCGCCGGCCTTCGACCGGACGCTCGAGGAGCCGGTCGCGGGCGCCATCGGCGTCGAGGCGGACGTGCCGCTCGTCATCGTCGAGGGCAACTACCTGCTGGTGCCCGACGGCGTCTGGGCGGGCGTGCGGCCGCTGCTCGACGAGTGCTGGTACGTCGAGGTCGACGACACCCTGCGGCTGGACCGGCTCACCGCCCGGCACGCGGCCCACGGCAAGGAGCCGGCCGCGGCCCACGCCTGGGCGCGGGGACCCGACGAGCGCAACGCCCGCCTGGTCGCCGCGACGCGGCACCGCGCCGACGCCGTCGTCCGCCTCGCCTGAAAAGCCTTCCGGGTGGCTCGCCGCTCAGGTGCCAGACTGTCCGGCGTGAGAGCCCCGTCGAGAGCCCTGATCGACTTGGACGCCGTGCGCTCGAACGTCGCCGTGCTGGCCGACCTCGCCGCCCGCGCCGGGTCCGCCCAGGTGATGGCCGTCGTCAAGGCCGACGCCTACGGGCACGGGCTCCTGCCCTGCGCGCACGCCGCGCTCGCGGGCGGGGCGACGTGGCTCGGCGTCGCTCAGGCCGGTGAGGCGCTCGAGCTGCGGGCCGCCGGCATCACGGCCCCGGTCCTGACCTGGCTGTACAAGCCGGGCGAGCCGCTCGACGCGCTCCTCGTCACGGACGTCGACGTCTCCGTGAGCAGCCCGGCCGCGCTCGTGCAGGTGCTCGACGCCGCGCGCGCGACCGGCCGGACCGCGCGGATCCACGTCAAGGTCGACACGGGGCTGGGGCGCAGCGGCGTCCCGCCGGTCGAGCTGCCCGCCCTGCTCGACGCAGCGGTCCGCGCGCAGGCCGAGGGCGTGGTCGACGTCGTCGGCATCTGGTCGCACCTGGCCTGGGCGGACGCGCCCGAGCACCCGACGGTCCTGGCCCAGCGGGAGGTCTTCGCCGATGCCGTGGCGCTCGCGGAGCGGGCCGGCGCGCACCTCGAGGTACGCCACCTCGCGAACGCGGCCGCGACCCTGACGAACCCCGACATGGCGTTCGACCTCGTGCGGCCGGGCCTCGCGGTCTACGGGCTGTCGCCGGTGCCGCAGATCGGCGGGCCGGAGTACTTCGGGCTGGTGCCGGCGATGCGGCTCGAGGCCGATCTGGTCCTCACCAAGGTGATGCCAGGTGGGCACGGCGTCTCCTACGGACACGAGTACGTCACCCCCGGCGAGACGGTCCTCGGCGTCGTCCCGCTCGGGTACGCCGACGGCATCCCGCGGCACGCCTCGGGCCTGGATGGGGCGCTCGGGGCCCCGGTGCAGGTCGGCGGCCGACGCCTCGGCGTCGCCGGGCGCGTGTGCATGGACCAGTTCGTCGTGGACCTCGGGCCCGGTGCGACCGAGGTGGCCGGCGACGTCGTCGTCCTCTTCGGCTCGGGCGCCGACGACGAGCCCACCGCCGAGGACTGGGCGCAGGCCTGCGGCACCATCTCCTACGAGATCGTCACGCGGCTCGGCGCACGGGTGCCCCGCGAGTACCGCGGCGCGCCCGAGCTGCTGGCGGCGGCCGGCGTCGGCCCGCAGGACGGGGGAGCCGCGTGAGCGCGATTGTCCGGGTGGACCTGGCCGACCCGGAGGCGACGCGCGACTACGGGCGCGCCCTCGCGCGGGTGCTGCGGGCCGGGGACCTCGTCGTGCTCACCGGCGCGCTCGGCTCCGGCAAGACCACGCTCACGCAGGGCCTCGGCGAGGGGCTGGGCGTGCGCGGGCAGGTCGCGTCGCCGACGTTCATCATCGCTCGCGTGCACCCGTCGCTGGCCGACGGACCGCCGCTCGTGCACGTCGACGCATACCGGCTCGGGTCGATGGAGGAGCTGGACGCCCTCGACCTCGACGCCGGCCTGGACGAGTCGGTGACCGTCGTCGAGTGGGGCGAGGGGCTGGTCGAGGTGCTCGCCGACGACCGGCTCGAGGTGGTCATCGAGCGCCCGCACGGCGGCCTGGAGGCCACGGGCGAGGTGCTCGACGCTGAGGTCGGCGTGCGGCACGTGACGGTCACCGCCATCGGCCCGCGGTGGGCCGGCGTGGCCCTCCCGACCTGACCCCCTCCCGAGTGGAACGGAACGGGAGCACGACGTCCCACTCGGGCCCGGATCACGTCGGTTTCGTTCCACTCGGCGTGTGTGGGGGAGGATGAGCCCGTGCTGCTCGCGCTCGACACGTCCGGCGACATCGCCGTGAGCCTGCTCGCCCTCGACGACGGCGCCCCCGGCCCGGTCGTGGCCTCGCGCCGCGCGCACGAGCAGCGACGGCACGCGGGGCTGCTCGCGCC
>JAEZBT010000410.1 GCA_023426865.1 Actinomycetes bacterium | reverse complement strand
GACGCCGCCGCGATCCGTCGGGCCGTCTCCACCATGTCCTCGACGAGCGCTGCCACGATCGGCGCCGCGGCGCCGGCCCCGGATGCGGTGCCGAGCACGTACAGCGTCCCGCGGTCGCGCAGGAACCCCGCGGGGTCGAACTCCTCGCCCTCCCGCGGCGAGACGGCGTCGAGCACCCGCGGGTCAGCGAGCGCGGACAACGCCTGCCGGACGCCAAGCCAGATCGAGTCGCGCGTCCGAGGGTCGGAGTTCGCGGCCTGCTCGAGCGCGTTGTCCCAGCCCGGCGCCGCCGAGGGCCGCCCCAGGATGGTGATGGCCTCGGCGACGGCAGCCGGGTCCAACGACCACCGGTACAGGTCGCGCGCAGTCCGGCCGTCGAGGGCCGCAGCGTGCAGCAGCGCGCGCAGGACGGTCTCGGTCTGCGCCTGCCAGAAGTCGCCGCCGTCGGTGCCCCGCGAGATGCCGGTCCCGGCGGCCAGGCCTCGCGCGCGGATCATCGCGATCTGCGGGACGTCGCCCCCGCGCACCGGCGACCACCGCAAGCCGTCGGGCACGCCAGTCGCAAGGCCCTGCGGGTCGAACACTGCGACCGGCCCGATCTGTCGCCTCGCGGCATAGGTGACCGTGAGGTTGTCGGGCCGCGTCGACGTCGTGACGACGGCGCCCGGGGCGTCGAAGAGCATCGGGATGACCACGTGCAGGCCCTTGCCCGACCGCGGGGGCCCGACAACGAGAATCGAGTCCTCCACTGACGCCCATGCCTGCGCGCCGTGCGACCGGCCGAGCAGGTATCCGACCTCCCGTGGGCGGGGATGCGGCAACGACGGACGGGCATGGCGGGCGCGCCGGGTGACGGTCCGCGGCCCGGCGGCCTCCAGCACTTCGCCCCTGGTCGCGGTGCCCGGGAGGTTGCGAGGGTCGGCACGACGACGTCGCGCATCCCCGCGGGACCATCGAACGAGGGCGATCGCCACGGCGGCCGCCGCCACAATCACGACACCCGTCACGGCCCAGTACGCGACCGGCCCGGGCATCGGCGTCCCCCATGCGGCGCTCGGATCGGACGGCTCGCGAGCGAGGGCAAGCGCGCCGGCCAGCCCAGTCGCCGGGGCCTCGCGCCCGGTCACCACCGCCGCTACGGCAGCGCCGACCCACAGCACGCCAGCCGCGCCGACGAGCGCAGCAAGGGCGCCGAAGGCGACATCGGTCAGCGACCCCGACGGCCCCACCCAGCTCCCCGGCCCGCGGCCGGCACCGGCTCTCACGGCCGTCCCGCCATCCGCGCCGCGGTGTCGAACACCTCGAGCTCACCGCGCGTCAGCTGGTGCTGGGCGACGAACGCCCGGTCGCGGATGCGCCACAGCCCTTGCCCGACGCCGAGCGTGGGCAGCAGCTCGGTCTCGGTCTCGGTCAGCCCGAGCACGAGGGCGGACTCGGCGAGCTGGTCGGCCTCCTGGCGGTAGATGATTCGCGTCGAGCAGTCGGCGAGAAGGCCCTGGGCGAGCGCGCGGACCTCCGAGCCGAGATCGCCGACGGCGTCGAGGTCGGACAGCCGGTGGATCACCATCAGGTTGGCGATCCCGTACGCACGAGAGAGCTTCCACTGTGCCTGCATCCGACGGATCAGCGCCGGGTGGCGCATGACGCGCCAGGCCTCGTCGTAGACCACCCACCGCCGGCCGCCGGTCGGGTCGAGCAGCGCACCCTCCATCCACGCCGACGCGCAGGTCATGACCAGCGAGAGGAGGGTGTCGTTGCCCGACACCTGCGACAGATCGAGCGTCACCATCGGCGCGTCCGGATCGAAGGCGACGGTCGAGGGCCCGTCGAAGATCCCGGCGAGGTCTCCGCGGACGAGCCGTCGCACCGCGTGGGCGACCTCCCGCCCGTCGGCGCGGAGCTGGTCAGCGTCGACGTCGTCCGCGCCGAGCGGGTTGATGAGTAGCGCGACGACGTCGGGCAGGGTCGGCTCGGTGCACGCGGCGACGGCGTCGGCGAGGGCGGCGTCGAGCGCCGTGTGCTCGACCGGCCGCAGAGCCCGGACGAGCACGGTCTCCGCCAGAGTGCCGAGCAGCTCCCTACGTCGGGACCAGACGAGACCGGACCACTGCTCGTCGGCCAGCCCGTCAGGGCGCCGTCCGGCGTCGAGCGGGTTGAGCCGGTTGGGGAGCCCGTGCCCCAGCGCGATGGTCGCTCCGCCGACGGCGCGCGCAACCGCGGTCCACTCGCCCTTCGGGTCGCCCGGGACATAGACGCGGATCCCGAACGCCAGGGAGCGCGTCGCCAGCGACTTGGCCAGGGCCGACTTGCCCGTGCCGATGACCCCGGCGAGCAGCACGTTCGGGTTCGTGATCAGCCCCTGTGCGTAGAGTTCCCACGGGTCGTAGACGAACGCGCCGCCCGAGAGCAGGTCGGTGCCGATGAGGACGCCGTCGGATCCAAGCCCCGCCTCGGCGAGGAAGGGATACGCGCCGGCGAGGGTGGCCGACGTCGCCGCGTGCGGCGGGACGGTGAAGTGCAGCCACGAGCGCAGCGCGGCCGGCGCCGGTTCGCCGGAGCGCGGAAGGTAGGCGGGACTCGTGCTCTGTCCGTCGGCCCGGGCGCGGTCACGTCGTGCGGCGAGCACCTCGGCGCGTGCGCCGCGTCGCGCCTCCGCCAAACGGCGTCGTCGGTCGCGTCGTCCGGCGGCGAGCT
>JAEZBT010000250.1 GCA_023426865.1 Actinomycetes bacterium | reverse complement strand
CTTCGGGCCGGGGGGCGGGGCCCCGGCGAGGGGGGGCGCGGTGCACCACCTCGCCTGGTGGGACCGGGACGGCGGCGAGACCGACGTCGTCGACGGCGCCCTGGCGTGCTCCTTCCACCACCACGAGCTGCACCGACGCGACCTCACGGTGACGCGGTACACGGTGCCGGGCAGCGCGTGCGGCCCCGGCGAGAGCCGGACGCGGTACACGGTCGAGACACCCAGCGGGCACGACCTCGCCGACGGGAGACCCGAGGACGACGTCGGGAACCGGGCAGGGGTGCCGGTGCGCAGGTGGGTGCCCGGGCACGGCGCCGTCGACCCCGATCCGCGAGCGCCCGCCCCGGTCATCCGCACGGTCGACCCTGAGTCTCCCGGCCGGAACGACACGCGGACGACCACTGACCTCCAGGCGGCGGTCGCGTGCTGACGCGCGCCCGCGCGCGGAACGCTGGCACGGAACGCTCGTCCGGCGCCGGCCGAAGCGAGAGCGGGCAGCAACAGGTTCGGGCGGCCCTCGCTCCCGGCCCGAGCCCTGACCTGCAGCGACACCATCACGTGTCAGTGGGCGCTGGGAAGGTCGCCCCATGGAGATCGTGATCGGGATCGTGGCCCTGGTCGTGGGCGTCGTCGGCGGCTGGGTGCTGGGCATCGTCCGGGCGGAGGCACGTGTGCGCAAGGCCGAGGTCCGGGCGGCCGAGGCGCGGGCCTTGCTGGAGGCCGAGCGTCGCGTGTCCGCGGAGCGCGTGGCAGCGGCCCAGGAGGACCGCGCACGCCTGGGCGAGCAGTTCCGGGCGCTGGCGGCCGACGCGCTGCGAGCGAACTCCGAGCAGTTCCTGGTGGTCGCCGAGGAGCGCCTCGGCCGCACGCAGGCCGCCGGCGCCGCCGGGCTCGCGCAGCAGCAGGACGCCGTGCGGAGGCTCGTCGAACCGCTGACCCGCACGCTGGACCAGGTGAAAGCCGAGGTCACGACGGCCGAGCGAGCCCGCGCCGACGCCGCCGCGGCGCTGGCCGAGCAGCTGCGGGCCATGCGCGACTCCTCCGAGCTCCTCCGGTCCGAGACCGGTCAGCTCGTGAGCGCCCTGCGCGCCTCCCAGGTCCGCGGGCGCTGGGGCGAGGTGCAGCTGCGGCGCGTCGTGGAGTCCGCAGGCATGCTCGAGCACGTCGACTTCGTCGAGCAGGCGCACCTGAGTACCGACGACGGCGCCCTGCGGCCCGACATGGTGGTGCACCTGGCCGGCGGCAAGAACGTCGTCGTGGACGCCAAGGTCGCCGTGCTCGGCTACCTCGACGCGATGCAGACCGACGACGAGGTGGTGCGCGCCGACCGGCTCGCCGCCCACGCCCGGCACATGCGCCGCCACATCGACGACCTCGCCGCCAAGGAGTACTGGGAGCAGGTCGCGCCGGCGCCGGAGTTCGTCGTCATGTTCGTGCCTGCCGAGGCATTCCTGCACGCCGCCCTCGAGGCGGACGGCACCCTCATCGAGCACGCGATGGAGCGCGGCGTCGTGCTCGCGACGCCGATGACGCTCGTGGCCCTCCTGCGGACCATCGCCTACGCGTGGCGGCAAGATGCGCTCGCCGCGAACGCCCAGCAGGTCCTCACGCTCGGCCGCGAGCTGCACGGCCGGCTCGCGACGCTCGGCGGCCACGTCGGCCGGCTCGGTCGGCAGCTCGACGGGGCCGTGCGTGCCTACAACGAGACCGTCAGCTCGCTCGAGTCACGGGTGCTGGTCAGCGCCCGACGACTCGCCGAGCTCAAGGTCACCGATGCCGAGCTCGAGGTCCCCGCGCAGGTCGACAGGGCGGCCCGGCAGGTCCATGCACCCGAGCTCGTCGCCGCGGAGGCCAACCGCGTGGTCGCGCTCGGGTAGCCATCCTGACCGGGCAGGTCGGTCCATCGGGTGATAGCTGCCAGGTGGGCTCGGCTGGCGCTGGCGGGCTCGGCGAGTCAGGCGGGCTCGACCGACAGCGACCGACGCTCACCGCGCGCCGGACGGTCGCCCCGGCCGGCGGACTCCCCTGCCGCCTTGAGGTCGGCACGCAGCTCGCGGGGCAGCGAGAACATGAGGTCCTCGGTCGCCGTCCTGACCTCCTGGACGTCGCCGTAGCCGAGCTCCGCCAGCCGCGCCAGCACGTCGTCGACCAGGATCTCCGGCACCGACGCGCCCGAGGTCACGCCCACGGTCCGCACGCCGTCCAGCCACGCCGGGTCGATCTCGGCTGCGTGGTCGATCCGGTGCGACGCCCGCGCACCCGACTCCAGCGCCACCTCCACGAGCCGCACCGAGTTCGACGAGTTAGCCGAGCCCACGACGACCATCAGGTCGCACGCCGCCGCGATCTTCTTCACCGCGACCTGACGGTTCTGCGTCGCGTAGCAGATGTCGTCGCTGGGCGGGTCGGCCATCAGCGGGAACCGCTCGCGCAGGCGGCGCACCGTCTCCATGGTCTCGTCGACCGACAGCGTGGTCTGCGACAACCACACGACCTTCTCGGGGTCGCGCACCACGACGTCGTCCACGTCGTCCGGGGAGTTCACCACCTGGATGTGGTCCGGCGCCTCGCCCGACGTGCCCTCGACCTCCTCGTGCCCTTCATGGCCGATGAGCAGGATGTCGTAGTCGTCGGACGCGAACCGCACCGCCTCCTTGTGGACCTTCGTCACCAGCGGGCACGTCGCGTCGATGGTCGCCAGCCCGCGCGCGGCGGCCGCCGCGTGCACCGCCGGCGACACCCCGTGCGCCGAGAACACGACCCGCGCACCCTCGGGTACCTGGTCCGTGTCGTCGACGAACACCGCGCCACGCCGGGCGAGCGTCTCGACCACGTACTTATTGTGGACGATCTCCTTGCGCACGTAGACCGGCGGCCCGTAGTGCTCGAGCGCCTTCTCGACGGCGACGACGGCCCGGTCGACGCCTGCGCAGTACCCGCGCGGGGCGGCCAGGAGCACCCGGCCGCGTTCCGTCGCGGCGGCGGGCTCCGCGCTCGGAGCGCCCGCGCGCTCGGGGCGGACGGCCGACGGCGGATCCAGCGGCTGACCGGGCTCGGCGTGGAGGGGGTTCACCGCCTCAGTCTACGAAACGGCATGTGAACGACCCGCGCGGGCCCCGGTCACAGACTGTGACGGCCCGGTCGTGGACCGGCAGGGTCGGCGGCGGATGGCAGGCTGGACCCCGTGACCGATGCCGCGCCGCGCGAGCGCCCAGCCGCGCTCCCCCCGCGCGCGGCCGACACGTCGCCGACCGCGCCGTGGCCCGTCCGCCACCTCGCGCAGAAGATCGCCGACTACATCCACCGCATGCCCGGCGTCTGGGTCGAGGGGCAGGTGGTCCAGCTCAACCGGCGCCCGGGCGCCTCGGTGGTGTTCCTCACGCTGCGGGACACCGACGCGGACGTCTCGATCCCGGTCACGGCCCACACGCGGGTGCTCGCCGCGGCGACCGCGCCCGTCGAGGAGGGCGCGCACGTCGTCGTCCACGCGACGCCGACCTACTGGGCCAAGCGCGGCACCCTGTCGCTGCAGGCGGACGAGATCCGCGCCGTCGGGCTCGGCGAGCTCCTCGCCCGCATCGAGCACCTCAAGCGCGTCCTGGCGGCCGAGGGGCTCTTCGACGCCGACCGCAAGCGGCGTCTGCCCTTCCTGCCGCGCGTCGTCGGCCTGGTCTGCGGCCGGGAGTCCAAGGCGGAGCACGACGTCGTCGTGAACGCGCGGGCGCGCTGGCCGCAGGTCGAGTTCGACATCCGCGAGGTCGCGGTGCAGGGCCCGAGCGCCGTCGGCGAGGTCAGCCGCGCGGTGACGGCGCTCGACGCCGACGCGCGGGTCGAGGTCATCGTCATCGCGCGCGGCGGCGGGTCGGTCGAGGACCTGCTGCCCTTCAGCAACGAGACCCTCGTGCGCACGGTCGCCGCCTGCCGCACCCCCGTGGTGAGCGCGATCGGTCACGAGACCGACGCCCCCCTCCTTGACCTGGTCGCGGACCACCGCGCCTCGACCCCGACGGACGCGGCCAAGCGGATCGTGCCCGACGTGGGCGAGGAGCGCGTACGCCTGACGCAGGCCCGCTCCCGCATGCGGTCGTCGCTCGACGCGCTGGTGCGCCGCGAGGACGACCGGCTCGCGGCCGTCCGGTCGCGACCCGTGCTCGCGCGACCCGAGGCGCTCCTCGACGTCCACGCCCGGCACGTCGTCGACCTGCGCCGCGCCGCGTGGCGCGCGCTCGACACCCGCATGACCTCCGGC
>JAEZBT010000249.1 GCA_023426865.1 Actinomycetes bacterium | reverse complement strand
GGGCCGCTCGACGAGCTGAGCGACATGGTCCTCGCCACCACCGCCAACGAGCACGGCGTCCGGACCGACGGTGCGGCCACCGTGTCGTGGGTTGGGGGGGCGCGGGGCGGGGGGGCCGGGGCCCGCTCCATTCGCTCACGGGTGCCTTCGCAGGCCCGGGCGCTATGCGGGGTCGCGGAGCCAGATGGTGACGGTCGAGCCGCGCGGCTGCGACGTCCCGGCGGCCGGCACGGTGTACTCGACGACGCAGGATGTCCAGTCGAGCGTGCACGTGTTCCGTTCGTACCTGGCGTCGAACCCGGCGGCGTCGAGCGCGTCGAGCGCCTGGAACTTCCCGATGCCGATCACGCTCGTCGGGACCACGACCGGGCTGGTGTCTGTGTCGGCCGGGTTGGTCAGCCAGATCGTGACCTTCGAGCCCTTGGGCTGGCTCGTTCCGGCCGCGGGGACCGTCTTGTAGACGACGCACTGCGCCCAGTCGACGGTGCACGTGCTGCGCTCGTACCTGGCGTCGAAGCCCTTGCGGCCCAGCAGGTCGAGGGCGGGGAACTTCGTCATGCCCACGACGCTGCTCGGGATGACGACGGTCACCGGCGCGGGCGGGGGCTCCGGGCCGAGCGAGACGATGATCGCCACGGTGTCGAGCCGGTGCCCCTGCGCGCCGCCGGCGGGGTCCTGGACCTTGACGATGCCCGCGGGGATGTCCGGGTGGTACGCCTGGCTCTCGGTGAACTTCAGGCCGGCGTCCGTGAGCGCGGCGACGGCCTGGTCGCGGGTGAGCCCGACGACCGTCGGGATCGTCACCGGTGCCGGGCCGTCCGAGCACATCAGGACGACCTCGGTGCCGCGCGGGATCTTGTCGCCCTTGGCCACCGGGGTGCCGTCGGCGAGCGCCATCGACATGACCGTGCCCTGCGGGACGGTGTCGGAGTACTCGAACTGCGTCTCGGGCACGAGCCCGGCGACCGTCAGGGCCGCCTCGGTGCCCGCGACGCCCTGGCCGACGCCCTCGACGAAGACGGCGCGCAGGTCGGGTCCTCGGGAGACGGTGAGGGTCACCAGGCCGCCCTTGCGGATCTGCTCGCCCTCGAGCGGCGCCGCCGCGACGACCTCACCGGCCGCCGCCGACTCGTGGAACACCTCGACGGTCGCGACCTCCAGGCCGGCGTCGTCGAGCGCGACCTGCGCCTGCGTGACGGTGGCGGCGAGGAGGCCGTCGGGCACCGACGTGTAGGCGCCCGGGCCCGCGGCGAGGTACCACCAGACGGCCCCGCCGAGCGCCGGCACCAGGGCCGCGACGACCGCGACCAGGAGCCACCACCGCCCCCGCACGGTCGGGTCCTCGCTGCTCGGCTCCATGGTGGGCTCGGGCGTGGCCGCCACCCTGCCCCTGAGGGTCATGGTCATGCCGGAAGCGTCCCAAGATCATGTCCTTGACCGGGATAGCCCGTTTGGGTTAACCCAAGGCGTCAAAGTCCGGACATTTCCGAGTGATCCGGATGGCGCAGGAGCGGGCCTCAGCGCACGAAGATCGTGACGGTCGAGCCCTTGGGCAGCTGGGTGTCCTTGTCGGGGTCCTGGTCGACGACCCGGTTGTCCCAGAACCACTGGCGGTTGACGTCCACCACGAACCCGGCCTCCTGAAGGATCGCCGTGGCCTCGGCGTCGGTCCTGTTCACGACGTCGGGGACCGGCACGAGCGGCGGGCCCTTCGAGATGACGATCGTGATCGCGTCCATGCGGAGCGCCTCGGACCCGGGCTCCAGGCTCTGGGCCGCGACCGTCCCGGCGGGGTACTCCTCGCTGAAGTCCTCGGTCACCGTCACCTGGAGCCTGTAGTCCGCAGGAGACTCCAGGATCGCGATGGCGCGCTGGCGCTCCTCGCCGAGGACGCTCGGAACCTCGATCGGCTGGCGGCCCTGCGAGACGAGGACGGCGATCGGGGTGTCCTTGGGCAGGGACGCGCCGCTCTCGATCGCGGCACCGTCGGGTCCGGTCAGGCTGATCACGGACTCGGCGGGCACATCGTCGGAGTAGTCGCGCGTCGGCTCGGGCACGGCGAAGCCGGCCTGCTCGAGCGCCGCCTTGACGTCGGCGAACGGCTTGCCGACCAGCTCAGCGGGAACCTCGCGCATGTCCGGACCGCGCGAGACGAGGAGCGTCACGGTGCCGTCCCGGCGCACCTGCTCGCCGGGGGCGGGGTCGGTCGCGTAGACCGAGCCGGCCGGCACACTCGGGTGGAAGTCGGAGGTCACGGCGGCCGCGAGACCGGCATCGGCGAGGATCGCCTCCGCATCCGCCTGGGTGGCGTCCACCAGGGTCGCGGGGACGGTCGTGAAGGCGCCGGGGCCCTGCAGGAACCACCACGCGCCGAACCCGAGCACCGCGAGCAGGGCGAGCACCCCCGTCACCACGAGCGCGCGCCGACGACGGCGCGGTCGCGCGTCCGGGGGCGGCGGCGGGGGCGGCTGGCAGAGCAACATGCTGCGCACGAACTTGCCGCGCAGCACCGGCGACGTCTGATCTGGGTGCCCCTGCAC
>JAEZBT010000131.1 GCA_023426865.1 Actinomycetes bacterium | reverse complement strand
GCGGTCACCTCGTGGGCGCGCCCGCCGACCTCGACCCGCACGACGGCGTGCGGCACGGCGGCGGTGAGGAACGAGCGCCAGCCGCGCACCGCGCGTCGGGCCGAGTCCGGGTCCTTCTCCGTGACCTCCGAGGGGCGGGTTCCCGGAGGGGCGAGGACGGTGCGCGCCATCACCCGCACCCAGCCGTCACCCGCATAGCCCGTGTAGGCCTCGACGCGCGGCTCCCACCCGCGCCTGGCGAGCCAGCGTCCGACGACGGCGTACGCGCGGTCCTCGAGGCGCGCGGCGACGTGGGGACGCTGGCTGGTCGTGGTGGCGCTCACGTGGGGGGAGTCTGTCATCCTCGAGCCCGACGTGCCGCTCGGGCCACCCCCGGCCGCCCCGGTCCGTCGTCGTCGCGCCTCAGGGCAGCTTCGCCACGGTGAGCAGGACCACGCTGTCCTCGAGGGCGTGGATCGCCGACCGCTCGCGCGGGACCACCACCAGGTCGCCGGGGCTGCCCTCCCACGACGCCCGGTCCGACACCACCCGGACGCGGCCGCTGATGACCTGCACGGTCGCTTCGCCGGGGCTCTCCCACTGGTCGGTCGTGCGGTCCGCGAGCAGGGCGATGACGGTCTGGCGGAGCACCTTCTCGTGGCCGCCGTGCACGGTCTTCGCGCTGCGGCCGGCTGACGCCCGTCGGGCCGCGTCGAGCTCGTGCCGTGCCAGGGCGACCAACGAGAGCTTGTCCATACCGACCCCCTCCGACCGGTGCGCGCACGCGCGCGGCTGCGGCCAGTATCGCCGCCGACCGTCGTGCCGTCGACGGCGGGGCGCGGCCACGTCCTCAGCGCGCGGGCGGGGCCGGCCCGAGGTAGACAGGCCGGGTGACGATCTTCGGCTTCCACGCGTCCCACGAGCAGGTGCACCCCGCCGACCTCCTGCGTGCCGTCCAGGATGCCGAGCGCGCGGGCTTCGACGCCGCGATGTGCTCGGACCACCTCGCCCCGTGGAGCGCCCGGCAGGGGCACTCGGGGTTCGCCTGGTCGTGGCTCGGCGCCGCCATGGCCACCACGTCGTTGCCGTTCGGCGTCGTGAACGCCCCAGGCCAGCGGTACCACCCGGCGGTGGTGGCGCAGGCCACGGCGACGCTCGCGGCCATGTTCCCGGGCCGGTTCTGGGTGGCCCTGGGTTCTGGGGAGAACGCGAACGAGCACGTCACCGGGGACCCCTGGCCGGTCAAGGAGGTCCGCGACGCGCGCCTGCTGGAGTCGGTGGACGTCATCCGGCGCCTGCTCGCCGGGGAGGAGCTCACGCACCACGGCCTCGTGACCGTCGACCGCGCCCGCGTGTGGACCCTCCCCCCGGAACCCCCCGCGCTCATCGGGCCTGCGGTGACGGCGCCGACGGCGGCGCGCGCGGCCGGCTGGGCGGACGGCCTCATCACCATCAACCAGCCCCGCACGGCGCTGGAGGAGATCATCGCCGCGTACCGCGACAACGGCGGCCGCGGGCCGCTGGCCATCCAGGTGCACCTGGCCTGGCACGAGGACCAGTCGGAGGCGAAGCGCATGGCGTTCGACCAGTGGCGCAGCAACGTCTTCCCGCCGCCGGTGTGCTGGGACCTCGCCACGCCGGAGCACTTCGACGTCGCCGCCTCGCACGTTCGCCCGGAGGACGTCGCCGGCGCCGTGATGATCTCGTCCGACCTCGGGCGGCACGCCGAGTACCTCGCCGGCCTGGTCGAGCTCGGCTTCGAGCAGCTCTACCTGCACCACGTCGGGCGCGAGCAGGGACCGTTCGTCGAGGCCTTCGGCGCCGACGTCCTGCCCCGGCTGCGGGGAACGCGATGAAGGTCACCGACACGGGCGACCTGTGGTGGAAGAACGCCGTCGTGTACTGCGCGGACGTGGAGACGTTCTTCGACTCCGACGGCGACGGGGTCGGGGACCTGGGCGGGATGGCGCAGCGGCTGGACCACCTGGCCCAGCTCGGGGTCACCTGCCTGTGGCTGATGCCCTTCTACCCGACGGCGCACCAGGACGACGGCTACGACATCACCGACCACTACGGGGTCGACCCGCGCCTCGGCTCGCACGGGGACCTCGTCGAGCTGGTCCGCACGGCCCGCGACCGGGGGATCCGGGTGATCGCGGACCTGGTCGTCAACCACACCTCGGACCGGCACCCGTGGTTCCGTGCGGCGCTGCGCGACCCCGAGGGGCCCTACCGCGACTTCTACGTGTGGCGCTCGGACCCACCGCCGGACACGTCGGCGCAGGTCGTCTTCCCCGGCGAGCAGGAAGGGATCTGGGAGCGCGACGAGGCGAGCGGGGAGTACTACCTGCACCGCTTCTACAAGCACCAGCCCGACCTGAACGTCGCGAACCCGCGGGTGCGCGACGAGATCGCCAAGGTCATCGGCTTCTGGTTGGAGCTCGGCCTGTCCGGGTTCCGGGTCGACGCGGTGCCGTTCTTCATCGAGACGCTCGGCCTGGACGCCGAGGACGCCACCGGCGACCCGCACGACTACCTCCGCGCCCTGCGCAGCGTCGTCGGGCGGCGCGTCGGGGACGCGATCCTGCTCGGGGAGATCAACCTCCCGTACGACGAGCAGCGCGCCTACTTCGGCTCCGGCAACGGCGACGAGGTCACGATGATCTTCGACTTCGTCGCCATGCAGAAGGCGTACCTGGCGATGGCCCGGCAGGACGCGCGGCCGCTGGTCGAGGCGCTGCTCGCGCGCCCCGAGATCCCGCCGGACTGCCAGTGGGCGACATTCCTGCGCAACCACGACGAGCTGACGCTGGACAAGCTCAGCGAGGACGAGCGGGCGGAGGTCTTCGCCGCGTTCGGGCCCGACGAGGAGATGCAGCTGTACGGGCGGGGCCTGCGGCGCCGGCTGCCGCCCATGCTCGACGGCGACCCCCGACGGCTCCGGCTGGCCTACTCGCTGCTCTTCGCGCTCCCAGGCACCCCGACGCTGTTCTACGGCGAGGAGATCGGGATGGGGGAGAACCTCGACATCCCGGGGCGGGTCGCGGTGCGCACGCCGATGCAGTGGGCCGGCGGGCCGACGGCAGGCTTCAGCCCGGGCGGGGTCCGGCGGTTGGTGCGACGTCCGCCGTCGGGCGGCTTCGGGCCCGACCACGTCAACGTCGCCGACCAGCGCCGCGACCCCGACTCCCTCCTCAGCTTCATCGGACTCCTCGTTCAGCGGTACCGCGAGTGCCCCGAGCTCGGCTGGACCGACGTCCACGTGCTCGAGCAGCCCCACGCCGCCGTCCTCGCCCTGTGCAGCTCCGTGGACGACGCCGCGATGATCACCCTGCACAACCTCGGCCCGGAGCCGGTGCGGGTGCCGCTACGGGTGCCCGTCGCCGATGCCACGCACCTGGTGGACGTGCTCGCGGACGGCGGGATCGACGTCGGCGAGGGCGCCGCGGAGGTGGACCTGGACGGCTACGGATACCGGTGGCTCCGCGTGGTGTCTCCCTCGACCCGACGGCTGGTCTGACCGTTCGGCGGCCGCGCGCGACGGCACCCCGACCGTAGGGTGAGCCGGTGCCCACCCCTCGACGTCACCTGCGCGCCGACGGCGCCCTCCGGGCGGCGTTCGCCGCCATCCGGGCCGAGCACGAGGTCCCCGAGGCGTTCGACGCCGCGGCGCTGGCCGAGGCCGACGAGGCGGCCCGCGCACCGCGCCTCGACGGCCACGCCGACCTCACCGACCTGCCCTTCGTGACAATCGACCCCCCGGGCTCGATGGACCTCGACCAGGCGATGCACCTGACCAGGACCGAGCGGGGCTACCGGGTGCGCTACGCCATCGCCGACGTCGCGGCCTTCGTGGCGCCTGGCGGAGCACTCGACCGGGCCGTCCACGAGCGTGTCCTCACGGTGTACTGCCCCGACGCGCGGGTCCCGCTCCACCCGCCCGGGCTGAGCGAGGGCGCCGCATCGCTCCTGCGCGACCAGGTGCGTCCCGCCGTCGTGTGGGACCTCGACCTGGACCGGGACGGCCAGGTGCGCCGGACCGACGTCGGACGCGCGCTGGTGCGCAGCCGGGCGCGTCTCGCCTACCCCGACGTGCAGGGGGCGCTCGAGGCCGGCGCCGGCCCCGACGAGCTCCCGCGCCTGCTCGCGGACATCGGCGC
>JAEZBT010000201.1 GCA_023426865.1 Actinomycetes bacterium | reverse complement strand
GCCCGCTACCTGGCAGGTGACCTCACCGCGCTCGACGCGGTGCGGGTGCGGCAGCCCGGCGGGCCGTTCCGGCAGGCGGCGTGGGAGGCGATGCGCGCGATCCCGCCGGGGGAGACGGTCACGTACGCCGAGCTCGCCCGGCGCAGCGGGAGCCCCGCCGCCGTCCGTGCGGCGGGCTCGGCGTGCGCGAAGAACCTGGTCGCGCCCTTCGTGCCCTGCCATCGGGTGGTCCGGTCGGACGGGACGCTGGGGGGCTACGCGTACGGCCTGGACGTCAAGCGCGCGCTCCTGGAGCACGAGCGGCGCCACGCGGGCTGACCTCGCTCAGGGTTGAGCGTCAGGTCAGCGTCAGGTCAGGTCAGGTCAGGTCAGGTCAGCGTCAGCGTCAGCGTCAGCGTCAGAGCTTGCGGCCGATCGTGCCGACGACGGCGGCGGTGACCGCGGCGGCGGTGCCCAGGACGATCCAGCCGAGCTTCGTGGGTTCGGGCTCGTCGGCGGGCCGGACCTCGCCGGTGACCTTGCGCTTGAGCTCCGCGAAGGCGACCTTCGCCTCGTCGACGGCGTTCTGCGCCTGGGTGCGCGGGTTCAGCCGTTCGGACAGCTCGTCCACGGTGACGCGGAGCTCGGCGCGCGTGCGGGCGATGTCGGCCTCGATCTGCGCCTGGGTGCGCGTGTCCTTGGCCTGACCGTTCTTGTTCTTCGTGTCCGTCGGCTCGGCGGCCGACCACTGGGTGCTCACACGGTCTCCTTCGACGGGTCGTCCTTGGCGAGGCCCTCGCGGACGGCCTCGATGTCGGCCTTGATGCTCGCCTGGGCGCGCTCGGGCACGGGCGGGTTGCCCTTCTCGAGCGACTTCTTGCCGACGAGGACGAGCACGGCGGCGACCACCAGGATCCCGAGGAAGACGATGAGCGAGGCCAGCCATGCGGGCAGTGCCTCGGCGATCCCCAGGATGATCGTGGCGATCAGGACGCCGGTCGCCCAGAAGGCGAGCACGCCGGCCCCTGCGAAGAGGCCGATGCCGATGCCCGCGTTCTTGGCCTTCTCCGCCATCTCCGCCTTGGCGAGGCTGATCTCGTCGCGGATCAGGGTCGAGAACTTCTCGGAGAGCGCCGAGACGAGCTCCCCGATGCTCGGGCGGCCGTCGGTCCGGTGGCTGCTGGTGGTCACCTCATCACGTCCTTCGTCGGCCCCGCAGGGGAGCGGCTCGCACCCGGTGATGCGGGCACGTCAGCATTCTCCGGCACAGCCAACTCGTCCGCCGCTCGTTCGGCAATCCGAGCGTGCTCTCTCGCCCGGAGGCGGGCGCGCCAACGGCCGTCCGCCGGCGGGTGCTGCTGCCGCCGGGCGGGTCACACGGCCAGTGCCAGCCGGCCCACTGGGTCCGGTCTCTCCGCCCTTTCCCGCCCCGGTGGTGCCCCGGCGAGCACGCGACCGTCGCGCGTGGTGAACACGTAGCCCACCCGGCGCGCGGTGGCCCCGACCTCGGCGGCGTCCAGGGCCCGACGTCGCACGAGCAGGTCCCGCCGATGGATCTCGTGGTGGTGGAAGCTGCAGACCAGGGCGCCGTCCTCGACGGCCGTCTGTCCGCCGTCCCGGTCCCACCAGGTCAGGTGGTGGACCTCGCACCACCGTGCCGCCATCCCGCATCCCTCCCAGGCGCAACCACCATCGCGTGCGATGACGCCGCGGCGCTGGACGCCGGTGTAGGTCCGCTGCGTGCGGCCGAGGTCGACGGGTTCGCTCCGCGCGTCGAGCACGATGCGCGTCAGCTCGCAGTCGCACAGCGCCCGCGCGACCTCGCTCATCGGCACCGGGGTCCCGTCCTCGAGCGTGACGGGCGGCACAGTTGCGACCGGATCCGCCGGACCGTCCAGGGTGTCGTCCTGGGCGCGGCCGTCCGCTCCCGCGCGGCACCGCCGCGCCGTGCGGAGGGTGGCCCAGGTCTCCTCGGTCATCAGGAACGACACGTGCGGCCGGACCGCTGCGCCGGACCCGGTGTCGGGCAGGCTCAGCACCGTCTCGGCCAGGGCGTCGAGGGCGTCGGCGTTCCGCTGACCGGCGCTCCGGTCGTCGTCGGCCGCGGGTCGCGGGCTCAGCGCCTCGAGCGCCAGGCGGAGCCGGTGGCCCGCCATGCTGTCGAGCTGCCCGGACACCCGCGTGCCTGAGGGCGTCTCGGCGAGGTGGAGGAAGCGTTCGGCGCGTTGCCCCTGGTGCGTCCGCTCGACGTGGTCGGCGTCGACGCCGGCGGCCAGCTTGGCGAGCGCCGTCGCGAAGCGACCCGCGTCCAGCCGGCGGGCGAGTTCGAGCACGCGAGCCTGTCCCTCGGGTGAGCCGAGCGCCTCCCGCACCGCCTGCGAGCCTCGCGCGGCGGTCTGCCCGATGACGTCCACGTGCGCGACGCTCACGCTCCCCGCCTCCGTGGCCTCGCGGACGTCGGGCATCGTCGTCAGCGTCTCCGCGCGCCGCTCGTCCGCGACGCCGCCGCGGAGGCCGACCCGGGCCGTCCGGCCCCGCCAGGCGGCGAACGAGGAGTCACCCGAGCCGCGCCAGTCGCCGGAGGCGCGCTCCGCGAGGAGCATCCTCGACCGTGCGGCGGTCAGCTGCGCGATCGCCCGGTCGACGTCGGCGAGCGCCGATCGTCGGTCGATCACGTCCCACAGCTGCGCACCGGACGCGGCGGTCGTGACGCTGTCAACGACGGTGCGCAGGTCGCGGAGGAGCGTCGCCGCCGCTCCGCCCATACCCGCCACGCGCCGCCTCCCTGTCGAACTGGTGTTCTAAACTCTACCAGAGCAGGGCGATCCGGACAATCTGCCCAGGGCGAAACAAGGGCAGCCCGACGGCCGGCCTCGGCCGGCCCGACGTGGCGCGCGAGGGCGTGGCGAGCGAGGGCGTGGCGCGCGAGGGCGTGGCGAGCGAGGGCGTGGGGCGCACGGACAGCCCACCGCGCGCCGCCGGGAGCGACGCGAACCCCACCCCGGGAGCGCCGCGAACCCCACCCCGGGAACGACGAACGCCCCGCCTCGAGGAGGCGGGGCGGCAGCCC
>JAEZBT010000339.1 GCA_023426865.1 Actinomycetes bacterium | reverse complement strand
GCACGACGTTCGGCGGGAACCCCGTGGCGACGGCGGCGGCCCTCGCGTCCCTCGCCGTCATCGAGCGCGACGACCTGCTGGCCAACGTGCGCGAGGTCAGCGCCCGGCTGGTCCGGGCCCTCGCGGGCGTGCCGCTCGTGCGCGAGGTGCGCGCCGCGGGCCTGCTGGTGGCGATAGAGCTCACGGGTGCGGTGTCGGCCGAGGTCGCCGAGCGGGCGCTCGCCGCCGGCTTCATCGTCAACGCCGTGACGCCGACCGCGCTGCGGCTGGCCCCGCCGCTCGTCGTGACGACCGAGCAGGTGGCGACCTTCGTGCAGTTCCTGGCCGGCCTGCCGACCGACCTCGACCCCCAGCCCCGGGAGGCCCGCTGATGCGCCACTTCCTGCGCGACGACGACCTGACGCCGGCCGAGCAGCGCGAGGTGCTCGAGCTTGCGCTCCGCCTCAAGGCCGACCGCCACGCGGTGACGCCGCTGGCCGGCCCCCGCGCCGTCGCGGTGCTGCTCGACAAGCCGACGTTGCGGACCCAGGTGTCGTTCGCCGTCGGCATCGCCGAGCTGGGCGGGTACCCCATGCTCGTCGACGGCAAGCTCGCCCAGATCGGCGTCCGCGAGTCGATCCACGACACCGCCAAGGTCATCGGACGGCAGGTGGCGGTCGTCGTCTGGCGCACCTACGACCAGTCGCGGATCGAGGAGATGGCCGCCCACGCAGGCGTGCCCGTGGTCAACGCCCTGACCGACCAGTTCCACCCGTGCCAGGTGCTCGCGGACCTCCTCACGGTCGCCGAGCACCTGGGCGGCGTGGCGGCGCTGGCCGGGCAGACGCTCGCCTACGTCGGCGACGGGGCGAACAACATGGCGCACTCCTACCTGCTCGGCGGTGCCACCGCGGGGATGCACGTCGTCATCGGCTGCCCCGCGGACCGCCCGCCGGACCCGGAGATCGTCGCCGCGGCCGAGCGCATCGCCGCGACCACCGGCGGCTCGGCGCGCGTCGTGCCCGACGCCGCCGCGGCCGTCGCCGGTGCGGACGTCGTCGCGACCGACACCTGGGTCTCCATGGGCGACGACTCCTCCAAGGACGACGCGCGGGCGCGCTTCGGCCCCTTCCAGCTCGACGCGGCGCTCCTGGCCCGGGCCGCGCCCGACGCCGTCGTGCTCCACTGTCTGCCCGCCTACCGCGGGTACGAGGTGACCGCCGACGTGCTGGACGGCCCGCAGTCCGTCGTCTTCGACGAGGCCGAGAACCGCCTGCACGCCCAGAAGGCGCTCCTGGCCTGGCTCCTGGAGCAGGGATGACGAGCGCAGAGGGGATGGTGCCCGCGGGCGTCGTCCCGCCGACCAAGGCGGCCCGGCACGCGGCGATCACCCGCGCGCTGGCGCGCGAGCCGATCAGGTCCCAGGGGGAGCTCGCCGCAGCGCTCGCCGAGGAGGGCCTCCAGGTCACCCAGGCGACCCTCTCGCGGGACCTGGTCGAGCTTCGCGCGGTACGGATCCGCCTGCCCGACCGGACCCTCGCCTACGCGGTGCCCGGCGAGGGCGGCAACCGGACACCGCACATCGAGGACGCCGAGCAGCTCGCCGCGCGCCTCGCCCGGCTGTGCGCGGAGCTCCTGGTCACGGCCGAGTCGTCGGGGAACCTCGTGGTTCTCCGCACACCGCCCGGGGCGGCGCAGTTCCTGGCCTCGGCCATCGACCACTCGGTCATGCCGGCCGTCCTCGGCACCATCGCCGGCGACGACACGGTGCTGGTCATCAGCAGTGAGGCGGACGGCGGACAGGCTGTCGCGCAGCGGTTCCTCGACCTCGCGGGTGGCCGCGAGCTCGCCCGAGACGTGAAGGATGAGACGTGAGCAAGGTTCTGACGGAGCTGCCGGTCGGCGAGCGGGTGGGCATCGCCTTCTCGGGAGGGCTCGACACCTCGGTGGCGGTGGCCTGGATGCGGCACCGCGGCGCCATCCCCTGCACCTACACCGCGGACCTCGGCCAGTACGACGAGCCCGAGATCGACCAGGTGCCCGGCCGGGCCATGCTCTACGGCGCGGAGCTGTCGCGGGCCGTCGACTGCAAGTCCGCCCTGGTGGAGGAGGGGCTCGCGGCGATCGCCTGCGGAGCCTTCCACATCCGCAGCGCCGGCCGGTCGTACTTCAACACCACGCCGCTGGGCCGGGCCGTGACCGGCACCCTGCTCGTGCGAGCGATGCAGGCGGACGACGTCGACATCTGGGGCGACGGCTCGACGTTCAAGGGGAACGACATCGAGCGCTTCTACCGGTACGGCCTGCTCGCCAACCCGGCGCTGCGGATCTACAAGCCGTGGCTGGACAAGGACTTCGTCGCCGAGCTCGGCGGCCGCGCCGAGATGAGCGCGTTCCTCACCAAGCACGACCTGCCGTACCGCGACAGCGCGGAGAAGGCCTACTCCACCGACGCGAACATCTGGGGCGCGACGCACGAGGCCAAGACGCTCGAGCACCTCGACGTCTCGCTGGAGACCGTCGAGCCGATCATGGGCGTGCGGTTCTGGGACCCCGCCGTGACGATCGAGACCGAGGACGTGACGGTCGCCTTCGAGCGCGGCCGCCCGGTGTCAATCAACGGCGAGCGGTTCGACGACCCCGTCGCTCTGGTGCGCAAGGCGAACGCCATCGGTGGCCGGCACGGCCTGGGCATGTCCGACCAGATCGAGAACCGCATCATCGAGGCCAAGTCGCGGGGCATCTACGAGGCGCCGGGCATGGCCCTGCTCTTCATCGCCTACGAGCGCCTGGTCAACGCGATCCACAACGAGGACACGGTCGCGAACTACCACAACGAGGGTCGCCGGCTCGGCCGGCTGCTGTACGAGGGCCGGTGGCTCGACCCGCAGTCGCTCATGGTCCGCGAGTCGATCCAGCGCTGGATCGCGTCGGTGGTCACGGGCGAGGTGACCCTGCGCCTGCGCCGGGGCGAGGACTACACGATCCTGCGCACGGACGGGCCAGGCTTCTCCTACCACCCGGACAAGCTCTCCATGGAGCGGACGGAGTCGGCCGCCTTCGGCCCGACCGACCGGATCGGCCAGCTCACGATGCGCAACCTCGACATCGCCGACTCGCGTGCCAAGCTCGAGCTCTACGCGCAGCAGCCGGTCGACCAGGGGCAGGTGCTCGTGGAGCACGGCACGCTCTTCGGCGCGCTGCCCGCTGGTGGCGCGGAGGTCATCTCCGAGAACCCGGAGGTCGCGGGCGACGAGGAGGTCGCGCTCGAGAGCGCCGCGATGGAAGTCGGGACGGACTGAGATGGCCGACACCGCCGCCACACCGTCCGGGGCCCTCTGGGGTGGGAGGTTCGCCGCCGGACCGGCCGACGCCCTGGTCGAGCTGTCGCGCAGCACCCAGTTCGACTGGCGCCTGGCCGACGTCGACCTGCGCGGGTCGATCGCGCACGCGCACGTCCTGCACGGCGCGGGCCTGCTGGACGACGACGCGCTCGAGGCCATGGTGGCCGCCCTCGAGGGGCTGCGCGCCGACGTCGCCTCGGGTGCGTTCGGTCCCGTCCCGGACGACGAGGACGTGCACTCGGCGCTCGAGCGCGGGCTCATCGAGCGGGCGGGCGCCGACCTCGGCGGCCGGCTCCGGGCCGGCCGGTCGCGCAACGACCAGATCGCGACGCTGACCCGCATGTACCTGCGCGAGAAGGCGCGGGCTCTGGCCGCCGCGGTCATCGACGTCGTCGAGGCGCTCGCGGAGCAGGCGGCGGCGCACCCGGGCGCCCCGATGCCGGGTCGGACCCACATGCAGCACGCGCAGCCGGTGCTCCTGGCTCACCACCTGCTGGCGCACGCGTGGCCCCTGCTGCGCGACGTCGACCGGTGGCGCGACTGGGACCGCCGGGCGGCGCGCTCGCCCTACGGGTCCGGCGCGCTCGCGGGCTCGTCCCTCGGCCTGGACCCTGCGGCGGTGGCCGCGGACCTCGGGTTCGACGGGCCCGTCGAGAACTCGATCGACGGCACCTCGGCGCGCGACGTCGTCGCGGAGTTCGCGTTCGTGGCCGCGATGGTGGGCGTGGACCTGAGCCGCCTGGCGGAGGACGTCATCGTCTGGGCGACCAAGGAGTTCGGCTTCGTCCGGCTCGACGACGCGTACTCGACCGGGTCGAGCATCATGCCGCAGAAGAAGAACCCCGACGTCGCCGAGCTGGCGCGCGGCAAGGCCGGCCGGCTGATCGGCGACCTCGCCGGGCTGCTGGCCACGCTCAAGGGCCTGCCGCTCGCCTACGCCCGGGACCTGCAGGAGGACAAGGAGCCGGTGTTCGACCAGGTCGACACCCTGGCCGTGCTCCTGCCCGCGATGGCAGGGATGGTCGCGACGCTCACCTTCGACACGGCGCGGATGGCCGACCTCGCGCCGCAGGGCTTCTCGCTCGCGACCGACGTCGCGGAGTGGCTCGTGCGCACCGGCGTCCCGTTCCGCGAGGCGCACGAGCTCGCCGGCGCGTGCGTGCGCGCGTGCGAGCGGCGCGGCATCGAGCTGTGGGACCTCTCCGACGGCGACCTCGCCGCGATCTCGCCGCACCTGACGCCGGACGTGCGCGGCGTGCTCACGGTCGAGGGCTCGCTCGCCTCCCGCGACGCCGTGGGTGGTACGGCCCCGGTGCGGGTCGCCGAGCAGCTCGAGGCGTGCCGCACGCATGCCGCCGCCCTGCGGGAGTGGGCCACCGCCGGCTGACGTGCAACCGTCCGGCCACCCCGCGCGTCGTGGTGGTCGTGAGTGCAGCGCGCGCGTGGGTGAGGTGTGGCGGGACGGCCGTCGTCGCGGTCGTGGTCGGGGCGACGGTCGTGGCGTGCGGCGGGGGCGACGAACCGTCACCCGAGCCGACGAGCGTCCTCGACGCCTACCTCGACGAGATCTTCGTGAGCGTCGACGCCGAGACCTGGGTGGCGCAGCACGACGCGGTCGAGGAGTACCTGGCGGCGTGCATGGCCGAGCAGGGCTTCGAGTACCGCCCGACCGCGGCCCCGCCGAGGTACACCCTGCCCGACCCGCTGACACCGGAGTACGCCGCGGAGTTCGGGTACGGCGATTCCACTGAGGCGTACGGCCCCGACGTGCCGCCCATGCGCTTCTCGCTGGACCTCGGGGACCCGGCCGCCGAGTTCAACCAGTCGTACGCCTACGGGCTCGCGCCCGAGGGGTTCGAGCAGTACATGGAGGCGATGCATGGGCGCGACCCGCTCCCCGGGGAGGACTTCCGGGACATCCCTGCGGACGAGGCGGGCTGTCGGTCCGGCGCCTACGCGGACGTCTGGCCGGAGTCCCAGCTGCCTGTCCAGTTCAGGCCCCTCGAGGAGGCGCTGCGCGAGGAGCTCTGGTGGGTCGACGAGGACCCGCGCGTGGTCGCGACCCACCCGGCGTGGGCGGACTGCATGGCCGATGCAGGCTATCCGGGGCTGATCGACGTGATGGACGCGAGGGGGCTCCCCAACGACCGCGCCAACGCCTCGTCCCTCACGCTCGCCGTCCCGTACGCGGAGCTGAAGGCGAGGTACCCGGACGAGCTCGCCGAGGTGCAGCAGTACGAGATCGCCGTGGCGACCGCCGACGCCGCCTGCCGCGAGGAGGCGGGCTGGTACGACGTCCGGGCAGAGGTGCTCGCCGAGGCCGAGGAGTCGGTCCTCGAGCGCTACCGCCCGGAGCTCGACGCCATGCTCGCCTGGGTGCGCGAGCAGCGCCGCGCGGCGGGCTGAGCGACGGACGGCGCCCGGAGCGATCCGGCGGCTCCGGCACACTGACCGCGTGCCTCCCGCCCAGCCCGCCGACGTCGCAGCGCTCGCCACGCACGTGGCGCGGTCCGCGCCCCGGCTGGGTCCGGTGCGCCTGGTCTGCGTCGACGGCCCCGCGGGATCGGGCAAGTCGACGCTCGCCGGCGCCCGGGCGGCCCGCCTGGGCGCCGGCGGGGCCGGGGGGGACCGGGGCGGCCGG
>JAEZBT010000484.1 GCA_023426865.1 Actinomycetes bacterium | reverse complement strand
GCCGTGGACCGCCCACGCGACGTGTCCGCGGCGCGGCGGCTGTTCACCGGCCCGGCGCTTCCTCGGGCCGACCGGTCGGCGATCGCCGACGGCACGACGCCGCTCAAGGCCGTCCTGCTGCCCGCCTGACCGGGCGCGCGCGCACCCGCCCGCGCGCCCGGCGAGACGTCAGTGCGCGAAGTGCCGCGTGCCCGTGACGTACATCGTGATGCCGGCCTCGCGGGCCGCGGCGACGACCTCCTCGTCACGGATCGAGCCGCCGGGCTGGACGACCGCCCGCACGCCCCCGTCGAGCAGGATCTGCAGGCCGTCGGCGAACGGGAAGAACGCGTCCGACGCCGCGACGGCGCCGCGCGCCCGCTCCTCGCCGTGCCCGTTGGCCCGCTCCACCGCGAGGCGGCAGGAGTCGACGCGGTTGACCTGCCCCATCCCGACGCCGACGGACGCACCGTCGCGCGCCAGGAGGATCGCGTTGGACTTCACGGCCCGCACCGCGCGCCAGGCGAACGCGAGGTCGGCGAGGGTCGCGGCGTCGGCGGCCTCGCCGGCCACGAGCGTCCACGTGGTGGGGTCGTCGCCCGCGGCGTCGATGCGGTCGCGGTCCTGGACGAGCAGCCCGCCGGTGACCGGCCGGGTCTCCACGACCGCGGCGGGGCCGCCGTCGACCACGAGCAGCCGCAGGTTCTTCTTCGAGGTGAGGATCGCCAGGGCGTCGTCGTCGTAGCCGGGCGCTACGACGACCTCGGTGAACACGGGCTTGAGCTGCTCGGCCATGGCGCGGGTGACCACTCGGTTCGCGGCGACGACGCCGCCGTACGCGGAGACCGGGTCGCACGCGTGCGCCTTGGCGTGCGCGTCGGCGATGTCGCTCCCGACGGCGATGCCGCACGGGTTCGCGTGCTTGATGACCGCGACGGCCGGCCCGGCGTGGTCCCACGCGGCGCGGAAGGCGGCGTCGGCGTCGACGTAGTTGTTGTAGCTCATCGGCTTGCCGTGCAGCTGGCGGGCCTGCGCGAGCCCGGGCGCGCCGTGACCGGCCGTGTACAGGGCGGCGCGCTGGTGCGGATTCTCGCCGTAGCGCAGGACGGCGGCGCGGTCCCAGGTGGCGCCCATCCAGGCCGGGAACCCGGTGTCGACGGGACCGTCGGCGGTCTCGACCCGGTCCGTCGGCGACAGGACGTTGCCCATCCACGAGGCGACGTGCACGTCGTAGGTGGCGGTGTGCACGAACGCGGCCGCCGCGAGCGCCCGACGCTCGGCGAGCGTGAAGCCGCCGGTCGCGGCCGCGCGCGCGACGTCGTCGTACCGGGCCGGGTCGGTGACGACGGCGACGCTGGGGTGGTTCTTCGCGGCGGCGCGCACCATCGACGGACCGCCGATGTCGATCTGCTCGACGCACTCGTCGGGCGAGGCGCCGGACGCGACGGTCGCCGCGAACGGGTAGAGGTTGACGACGACCAGCTCGAACGGCGCGACGCCGAGCTCGGCGAGCTGGGCCACGTGCTCCGGGCGGCGCGTGTCGGCGAGCAGGCCGGCGTGCACGCGCGGGTGCAGGGTCTTCACGCGGCCGTCGAGGCACTCGGGGAAGCCGGTCAGGTCCTCGACGCGCGTGACGGGGACGCCGGCGTCGGCGATCCGGGCGGCGGTGGACCCGGTCGAGACGAGCTCGACGCCCGCGGCGTGCAGGGCGGTGGCGAGCTCGACCAGGCCGGTCTTGTCGTAGACGCTGACGAGCGCGCGGCGGATCGGGCGGCGGGTGTCGTCGGCGGTCGGGTCGGCGACGTCGGGCAGGGGGGCGAGGTGCGACATGGCTGCTCCTGGCTCGGGTGCGGTTCGGTGAACGGCTCCCGGCACCCAGGCGGGCGGTGCGCTGACGGGACATGCTCGCCGCTCCCCGGTGGTCGATCCCACCCTCGCCAGTCGCGGCGAGGCCGAGTCTAGGGCGCTTCGGCGGTCAGGTCGACGTGCAACCCGGCACCGGCGGCCGTGGTCGCGACGAGGACGTCGAACACGCGGGCGTAGTCGGCGGCGACGTGGTGCAGGTGGCCGAAGAGCTCGGCGCTCACGGCGCCGAGGAGTGCGGTGAAGAGCGCGAAGGTCCGGGTCGCGGCCGCCTCACCGGCGCTGCCGGCGTCGAGGCCCGCTGCCGCGACGGCGTCGGCCGACAGGGCGAGCGCCACCGGGTCGACGAGGCCCTCCCCCGGCGCGTCGGGGCCGGTGGGCCGCCACGAGCCGTCGGCGTGCGCCGCCCCGCCGATCCGGATGAGGACGGCCCAGATGCGCACGGCGTGCGGCACGGTGTCCTGCGGTGCGGCGTAACCGGGCACGGGCGTGCCGTAGACCAGCTCGAACGCGCTCCGGTTCGCCAGGGCCCATCGGCGGAAGGCCCGCGCGACGGCCAGGTAGGTGGCGGCGGGGGTCGCGCCCGCGGCACGGGCCAGCGCCTCGGCGTCCTCGCACGCGGCGCCGACGGCGTCGTACGCCTCGACCACGAGCAGGGTGAGCAGGGCGTCGCGCGAGTCGACGTACCGGTACACGGCCGACGACGCGACGCCGAGGTCGCGGGCCACGGCGCGCAGGGAGAGACCGGCCCCGCCCTGGGCTGCCAGGCGTGCCCGCGCGGCCTCGAGGAGGTCCGCGGTGAACTCCGCCCGTGCGCGCTCGCGTGCCGTCGCCATGCGGGCAGCCTACCCGTCGCAGTGATCAGTGCTCTCGATTGCGTCTGGCGCTCTTGACAGCGGGTCGCGCCGGGCGAGAGCATGCATCACATTCGAGAGCACCGCTCACAGTTTCGAGCACGGAGGGCCGCATGGCACGGCACGTCATCCTGGGCAAGGGGCCCGTCGGCAGCACGCTCGCCCGGCACCTCGCCGACGCGGGCCACGAGGTCCTGGTGCTCAGCCGCACCGGCGGGCAGCCGACCGTGCCCGCGGCCTCGGCGGACGCCGCCGACGCCGTCACCTGGGA
>JAEZBT010000471.1 GCA_023426865.1 Actinomycetes bacterium | reverse complement strand
TCGCCGGGCTCGGGGAGGCCGGGCTCGGGGACGCCGTCGGCACCCCGGTGGGCGAGCCGGAGCGACGCCGCCGGCGGTTCCGCCTGCCGCTGGGCCGGCTGCGGCGCCGTCGGCGCCGTGTCGGGCGGGACGACGCGCGCACCGGGGACATGTTCGCCTTCCGGGACCTGCTCTCCGAGGCGTCGCACGGCATCGGCGCGCGGCCCGGCCGCCTGTTCCTCACGATCATCGGCACGGTGCTCGGCATCGGTTCGCTCGTGGTGACCGTCGGCCTGGCGCAGACGGCGGCGGGCCAGATCGCGAGCCGCTTCGACGCGGTCGCGGCCACGCAGGTCGTCATCGAGCCGGCGTCCGCGCAGACGCGCAGCGGCGAGCGCGCCACCGGGCGCATCCCGTGGGACGTCGAGGACCGGCTCGGCCGGATCGCGGGCATCGAGGTGTCGGGGGCGATCGCGCCGGTGAACGTCGGCGACGCCCGGATCACCGCCGTTCCCGTCAACGACCCGTCGGCACCCACGGTGGCGAACCCGCAGGTCATCGCCGTGACGCCCGGGCTGATCGACGCTGTCGGCGGGTCTGTCGTGACCGGCCGCACGTTCGACGCGGGGCACGACGAGCGGGCCGACCGCGTGGCGCTCCTGGGTGCGCGCGCCGCGGTGCGCCTCGGCGTCGTGCGCGTGGACAGCCAGCCGTCGGTGTTCATCGGCGACCGCCCGTACACGGTGATCGGCATCATCGACGACGTGCGGCGCCGGTCGGACCTGCTCGACGCCGTGATCATCCCCGTGGGCACGGCCCGGCACGACTACCGCCTCGCGGGGCTGGAGCAGGCGCACGCGCGGATGGCGATCGGCGCCGGCCCGGTGATCGCGGAGCAGGCGCCCGTCGCGCTCGAGCCGAACGCCCCCGAGACCATCGAGGTGCAGGTGCCGCCGGCCGGGTCGACCGTGCGCGAGAGCGTGCAGGCCGACATCAACGCGATCTTCCTCGCGCTCGGTGCGGTGGCGCTGCTGGTCGGCGGCCTGGGGATCGCGAACGTCACGCTGCTGTCGGTGCGCGAGCGGACCGGCGAGATCGGCCTGCGCCGGGCCTTGGGTGCGACGCGGCGGAACATCGGCAACCAGTTCCTCGTGGAGTCGGGCGTCATCGGCCTGCTCGGCGGTCTGGTGGGCTCGGCGCTCGGCGTCGCGGTCGTGGTGATCGTGAGCGTGAGCAAGGAGTGGACGCCGATCCTCGACACGGTCGTGGTGGTGGGCGCGGCCGGCCTGGGCGGCATCATCGGCGTCCTGGCGGGCCTGTACCCGGCCCTCAAGGCGGCGAAGATCGAGCCCATCCACGCACTCCGCGGCGGCACCTGACCGGCGCGGCACAGCTGTCATCCCCCGAGCGATGAAGGGTTCCTACCGGATATCGGTAGGAACCCTTCATCGTGTCAGGGGTCGGCGGGCTCGAGAGGTGGCGGGGCCGCGCGTCGGGCCGTGCGGCGGCGGCGGAAGCGGAGGATGCGCCAGAGCGCGATGCCGATCGCGATGAGGACGAGGACGACCAGCACCGGGACGAGGATCGCGAGGATGGTCACGGTCGCGGAGGTGGCGTCCTCGGCCGCGGAGACGAACGGCGTCCCCAGGCCGAAGGTGCCCGCGTTGACGATCGGCCGGCTGAGCGCCTTGCCCGCGTGCACGGTCCCGGCGAGCGCGACGCCGATGGCGGCGCCCACCCAGGGGTTCTCGCGCCACCACTCGGACTGCTCGATCTGCTGCGCGCCCGACGCCGCGGCGAACATCACCCCGCCCATGAGCGGGCGCACGGCGGTCTGCAGCACGTCGCTCACGTGGTCGACGCCGGGCACCTTGTCGAAGACGACGTCCGCGACCAGCAGCGCCATCCCGGCGCCGATCGCCCACCAGGACGAGATCCAGCCCAGGCTCGGCGGCAGGTCGAGCAGGTCGGTGAACCGGTCCAGCATGCCGACCAGCACGAAGGGGATGAACGCGTTGAGGCCCGCCGCGGCGGACAGCCCCGCGCCGGTGAGTGCGGCGAGCATCTGCACCTCCCTTCGCCCGCGGCCAGGCTAGCGGGCGGTACGGATCACCGGTCCGAGGCGCGGGTGCCGGCCGGCGCGCGATGGCCCCCCACCTTCGGAGACTTCGTCACGCATGGTGATGCGAAGTCTCCGATGGTCGGCACATAAGCCCGTGACCCGTCGCCGCGGCACACCTAGCCTGCGGTGATGGCGGACCTTCGCGACCAGATCGGTCACCACTACGAGGCGCAGATCGACGAGGACGCGCGGCTGCGTTCCGGCATCGGGCGCCTCGAGCTCGAGCGGGTGCGCGAGATCGTGCGGCGCTCGCTGCCTGAGGCACCGGCGCGGGTGCTCGACGTGGGCGGGGCGACCGGCGTGCACTCCGAGTGGCTGCTCGCCGACGGGCACGAGGTGCACCTGCTGGACCTCCTTCCCTCGCACGTCGCGCGGGCGCGTGAGCGGCTGGGCGGCTCGCCGGGCTTCTCCGCGGAGGTGGCCGACGCGCGGGCGCTGCCGGTCGCGGACGGGGCGTACGACGTCGTGCTCCTGCTGGGGCCGCTGTACCACCTGCAGGAGGCGGCGGACCGCGTGGCGGCGTGGCGCGAGGCGGTGCGCGCGGTGCGGCCGGGCGGGGCGGTCATCGGGATGGCGATCTCGCGGTTCGCGTCGGTGTTCGACGGGCTCGCGTGGGGCGCGCTGTTCGACGCGCGGTTCCGCGAGGTGGTGGAGGCGGACCTCGCGACCGGCCGCCACGAGAACCCCGACCGCAACCCGCACTGGTTCACGACGGCGTACTTCCAGCGCCCGGACGAGCTGGCGGCGGAGGCGTCGTCGGCCGGGCTGGAGGGGGTCGAGGTGCTCGGCGTCGAGGGCATCGCGGGCTGGCTGCGCGACCTCGGCCCGCGGATGGACGATGACGCCGGCCGGGAGACGCTGATGTGGTCCGCGCGGGCCGTGGAGAACGAGCCGAGCGTGGCGGGGTTGAGCCCGCACCTGCTGGCGGTCGGGCGGCGGCCGGTCGGCTGACCACTCGATCGACTGCATGTCGCCGAACGACGACACGCGCTATGATGTCGCCGAACGACGACACCCGGTGGAGGTGACCGTGCCCGCCATGCGCAACGCGGCCGACGTCGGCGCGGCGATCCGGGCCGCGCGTCGGGCCCAGGGGCTGACCCAGGCCCAGCTCGCCGAGCGGGCGGGCGTCGGGCGCCAGTGGCTCGTCGCCCTGGAGGGCGGCCACGACCGGGCGGAGCTCGCCAAGGTGATGGCGGTGCTTGAGGCGCTCGGCCTGGCCACGGGCACGCGCCCCGACGCCGACGCTCCCGCGCGTCGCACCTGGTTGACGGCGACCGACGCCGCCGAGGCGGTCCGCGAAGAGCTCGAGCGCGGCGACACCGACTTCGCGCTCCGGCTCCTCGGGCGGGCGCTCAACGACTTCCGCTCCCTGACGGACCCGGCGGAGCGCGCCGCCTTCCTGGCCGAGCCGCCCAGCACGGGTGACCTTCGGTGGGACACGCTCCTCGCGGCCGCTGTCGGACGGGCGTGCCGCCAGGCGTCGGTCGCGGAACCGGAGTGGACCCGCACGGCGCCGTTGGCGTCCTGGTGGTTCCCCGTCTTCGACCCGGTGCTTGCGGCACGCACCATGCAGCGCACGCCCGCGGACTTCGCCGCCCGGGGCATCTGGCTCGACGAGCGCGCCCTGGCGGTCGTCTGATGGCGGGGCCGCGCCGCGAGTTCGCGGCCGACGAGGTGCTGGACCTGCTCGCCGAGCTCGGCCGGCGCCTGCACGCGCAGGACGTGGAGGCGACGGTCTACGTCGTCGGCGGCGCGGCGATCGCCCTGGAGATCGACGCGCGGCGCGTGACGGCCGACGTGGACGCGGTCTTCCACCCGCGGACGACGGTCCACGAGGAGGCCGAACGGCTGGCCGACGAGCGTGGGCTACCGCGCGACTGGCTGAACGACTCGGTCGCGGGCTTCGTTCCCGGCGGCGACCTTGGTGCCGTCCCGCTCGAGATCGAAGGCATCACCGTGACGACGGCGTCGCCCGAGCACCTGCTGGCGATGAAGATGGCGGCGTTCCGGCCCGGCAAGGACCAGACCGACCTCGAGCTGCTCTTCCGCCTGCTCGACGTCACCGAACCGGAGCAGGCCGCCGACATCGCGCTGGCGGTGTACGGCGAGTACAGCGTGGTGCTTCCGGGGCGGGACGAGCTCCTGCTGTCTGCTCGCGCAATCCTCGACCGGCGGCGACGGCGTCGCTGAGCGGTGCGCTCAGGGTTGCGGGACGGCCTCGTCCTCCGTCGGCGCCGCCTCCGGGGCCGGGAATCGGCGAGCGAGGACCGTCGCCAGGAGCGCGACCCCCCACACGATGGCGAGCCAGCCGCCCGTCGTACCGAGGCTGCCGTCGTGGACGGGGAACGCGATGGACGTCGCCCCGAACCAGGCCGCCGAGAGCGCGGCGGTCGACGCGGGGAGCCACGCGCCACCCGTCCGGAGCACGGCGAGAGCCGCGACCAGGAGCGTGGCCAGCGCGAACGCCGCGTGAGCGGGCCAGTGGTCGAGGTTCTGCGTGACGTCGGCCGGGACGGCGGGGTCGCGGAAGGCGCTGGTGGCCTGGCTCGCGATGGCGATCGCGGGCAGCAGAGCGGCCAGCACGACGACGGCGGCCGGCGCGTCCCGGCGCGTGAGCGTCCGCTGAGGGC
>JAEZBT010000441.1 GCA_023426865.1 Actinomycetes bacterium | reverse complement strand
GGACGCGGCATCCGTGCCCGGCCCGCCGGGCCTGCTTGCGCGCGCCCGGATCGAGATATATCGTGTTCTCCGGTAACGCGATATATCTCGTTCAGGGAGGACGGCTCGTGAGCCAGGGCGTCAGCGGGGAGTCGTGGGTCGTCACCGGCCCGCAGATCATCGAGGTCGAGGACGTGCGCGCGCTGCGCGTCGCCGTCGTCGCGGGCCGCGTCGACGTCGTGGGCCGGGACGAGCCGGGCGCCCGCATCGAGGTGCACCGCGTGTCGGGGCGCCCGCTCGAGGTGAGCCTCGTCGACGGCGAGCTCCGCGTCGGGTACGCGTTCACGCTCGGCGGTTGGGAGGGGTGGCTGGACAAGTTCCTGTCCTGGCGCTCGGCGGACACCGCCGACGTGCACGTCGCCGTGCCCCACGACGTCGCGGTGCGGCTCGGCACCGTGAGCGCGGAGGGTTTCGTCGGCGACGTCGCCGCGGGCGTCCAGGCCAACACCGTCTCCGGCTCCCTCGTCAGCGACGGGACCCAGGGCGTGCTCGCCGTGAGATCCGTCTCGGGCGACGTCGTCGTCCGCGGGCACACCGGCGACCTGCGCGCCAACGCCGTCTCCGGCAGCGTGACCGCCTCCGGTGCGTTCACGCAGGCCACCGTGGTGACCGTCTCGGGCGCCGTCACCCTCGACGCGGCGCGGGCCGCGGGCGTGAGCGTGCAGACCGTCTCCGGCCACGCCACCGTCCGCGTGCCCGAGGACCTCGGGGTCACCGTCGCCGTCCGCAGCGTGTCGGGAAAGGTCGTCGTGGACGGCCAGGCGCGCAGCGGCGACGGCCCGCTGACCGGCAACGTCGAGGTCGTCTCGGGCGACGGCCTCTGCCACGTCCAGGCGAACACCGTCTCCGGGCACGTCACGGTCCTGCGGTCCGCGTCCGTGCACCGTGAGGGTGGGGTCTGATGCCCGTCTTCGCGCACGGCCAGCTCCGGCTCTACCTGCTGGCCCTCCTGGACACCGGTCCCAAGCACGGGTACGAGCTCATCACCGCGCTGTCGGACCGGTTCGGCGGCACGTACCGGCCCAGCCCGGGCACCGTGTACCCGCGCCTCGCGCGCCTGGAGGAGGAGGGGCTGGTCACGCGGTCCGACGAGGGGCGCAAGGGCACGTACGCGCTCACGGACGCCGGCCGGGCCGAGCTGGCCGCCCGCCAGGGCGACCTCGCCGCGATCGAGGAGGACCTCGCCGAGACCGTCCGCACGCTCGCCGCTCAGGTGCGTGACGAGGTCCGGGGCGCGATGGCCGGCCTGCGGGCGGACCTCGCCGCCGCCGCGCAGGAGGCGCGTGCCTCCGCCCGTCCGGTGAGTGCCGACGACGCCCGCACGACCTCCCGCGCGCACCGGGCCGAGATCGAGGCGATGCTCCACCAGTTCCGCGACGAGATGCGCGCAGAGATCCGCCGGGCCGACGCGCGGGGGACCCTCGGCCGGCTCACGGTCGACACCGTCCGCACCGTCCTGGACTCGGCGCGTACCGCCATTCGGGGGACCCTGGGCGCTCCGTAGCCCTCACGTGCGGTCTACTTCACCCGTGCTCCGGTTCACGGAACCCGCGTCGTCGGCCGATGGATCGGCAACGATGGCATCCCCACAGTCGCCCCCGGAGGGTGAGATGGCCGCATCAGCGGGCCGCGTGCGCGTGCGCGCAGGCGAGCCGCCGTGCGCCCTCCGACACTCGTGCCCCACCACGGCGCGGGGCTGATCCGGATCATGCCGAGTCCCGCGGAGCTCTTCTCCACCCAGCTGCTGGTGCAGTTCCTCACGGCCGTCTCCTCGTGCCCCGACGAGGCGTCCGCGGCGCTCGTCGCGGCCGAGCGTGCGGCCGCAGCCGTCGAGGCCGAGGTGGGGGCGGTGGTGCTCGACGACGTCGTGGCCGCCGTCGGGCTCTCCGACGACGCCGCCTGCCGCGAGGAGCTGCGCGCCGTCGCCCGCGAGGGCATGCGCGAGCTCGAGGTCCCCGGCGTGGGCCTCTGCGTCGCGATGGCCGCGCCGCTGCGGGACGCGGCCGACGGCCACCTCGTGGTCGCCCGCGCCTCCCGGTCCGGTTTCACCACCCCGGAGACCCACCTGCTGCGGGGGATGGCGCGTGCGTACCACGTCGCCGTGGGCTCGCTGCGGACGGTCGAGGGCGAGCGGGCGATGCGCGAGCTGTCCGAGCAGCACGCGGCCGAGAACGCCCGGCTGCTCCAGTCCCTGCGCGTGCGGCACCAGCTGCTCGAGCACCTCGTCGCGGTGCAGCGCGCGGTGACGCGGCGCGCCCCGCTGGACGAGGTCCTCGGCACCATCGTCGACTCCGCCCGGACGCTGCTCGGCGACGACGTCGCGGCCATCTGCCTCGTGGACCGCGCCGACCCCACGCGCTTCGTGCACGTCACCTCCCGCGGGATGCCGGCCGGCGCGGAGGCCGCGGTCCGTCGCTCGCGACCGTCGTCGACGGAGCCCACGTGGGCGGCGATCACGGCGGAC
>JAEZBT010000440.1 GCA_023426865.1 Actinomycetes bacterium | reverse complement strand
GTCCGTAATACTGTCTCATATCTATCTTGCGCCTCATAACGGTTTTTCGGGCACGGCTGTGTTGCCAAACCTCGAGAAGTCGCTGCTTATTCTTGGTCTTACTTCCTGCCCATCGGTGGATTTTTCTGTCGATTCGCTGCAGTATTAATTAATAGAATAGCCGAGAATTATTGACAAATCAGGATGGTTATGTTATCTTTTTCATAATACTAAGACGGGAGATGCGGAGCATGAAAACAAAGAGGGCTGCCTTGGGTTGTCTGACACTGGTGGTTCTTTGTCTGACGTTACTTTCCATCAACGCATTCGCAGATATCGATTATTCCGTATTCACGGATTATCGATTTGAGATCAATCAGGATGATATGACGGGAACCGGCGGCATTATGTTCAATACAACCCCTTGCTATCAGGCTTATATGGAAACCAATCATGGCATTGTAAATTCAATCCCTGCCATTATCGTATCCGATGGCACAGCCATGTTGTCTATTATGTTTAGCTACACGGCGAACGATTGGTGCTTTATTAAGGATATCATTATAAAAGCCGGAGAAAATCGATACTTTTTCTCTGATGTTTCTGGTAATACCGATGTAGAAGATGGTGGAATATCGGAAATGGTTATTTTATCTTTCGGAGAGAAGTCGTACCCATTGCTTCAATACATTTCAGAAAACCAATCAGCCGAGATTAAAATACGTCTTGACGGTTCCGAAAGCGATGAGGATTTTATACTTGAACCGGTAGTAAAGGAAGCACTAAAAAACCTGTATGACGGATTTGTCCTTGGCGGAGGGCTTTCTCAATCATCAAGTGAGTTGAAATCTGTAGAGGAAGCCGCAACAGCGGTTACAGTGAAGTAATGCTTCTATGACAGGCGACATCGCAGCGTATCATTCAGAAATTTTTATGTTATGGAAGTCCGCTGTCTGTCGTGTCGCCTTGCTGAAACGTAGGATGAAGAAATTTCGGTTCATTCCATTTCATCCTCGCGCCTTCCATTATACAGCATTCTCTTGGCGCCATGGAGGGATTCCCGCACTCGAGGCTTGCGGCCATGCCTACTTCTCCTTTCCGCAATTTGTGTGATACAGAATGATTTCCCGAAAAAGAAAAAGCGGTTGTTGCGGAAGTACGGCGGCAGAGGCTAATAAAAAGAAACTGGTGGAAAGCAGTTAGAAAACAGAACTTTTCGTACTCCAGGAGGGGTTTTGGGGCTGGAGTAAAAGGGCTATCAATACTATAAGGATTCGGGGATCGGAGCGTATCGAAAGGGTAGAGAAAGGTGGATTTTTGTGAGGTATAAAGTGCGTTTTTTGCTTGTTGTTCTAGCTTTAATATTTGCTGTTTGCGCCAACGCGGAAGAAAAATCAGATGTTGAGTGGTTGAGCATTTTGAAAGATAGGTATAACTCATTGGTATCGGGCGATAAGATGGGAGATTTCAAGAAATATGAAAAACCCCTGTCATTGTCAAATGACATATCTATTCGTTATACAAGCAAAATTGGGGAGTCGACGTTTATAAACTACTACGATTATGAAAAGGGGTATATTGAGAGCACTCAAAAGAATGTATTGATATTATTGGAAAGATTAGACATCAGCGACCGATCGAAGCACATGAAAGCAATCGCGGGAATATGCAATAACGGTTTTAAAGATCTTTCCGGCTACAAGGTATTTTTTAAAAATGCAGCCTATTTCCTTCAAGCAGCGCATGAATCTTTAAGTAAAAGTCAATCGGAAGAGCTGCTGCATCAGATAATACTTTCTACGGGGATTTCGAACGGGGATTTTTCTTTGCAGGATCTGCCTAAACTTAATAACATATTAAATGGAAACGTTGCCGATGGAGATTTTGAAAACTGCATAAAAGCGGCAAATATGATAGTATACGAAAACCGGGCTTATAGCTTCCTTATTGTAGAGAACTCAATATTACTTCTAGTGGTCGACTATAACTCGGATAACAATGTTGATCTATCTGAATTATCGGATAGCAACAATAAAGAAACTGGGAAAGACGGATCATCTGGTCAGAGTAAAAATGATTCATTATCCCTTGGTTCTAAGGGCGATGATGTTAAAAAACTACAAGAGAGACTAATTGAACTTGGTTATTTGAAAGGAACGGCAGATGGCGAATTTGGACAAAAGACGAAAGCTGCCGTTATAAAATATCAGAAGGAAAATGATCTAGAAGAAACGGGCATTGCAGATGCTAATTTTTTAAGATCTATCTATTCCCCAAAATTGCCAAAGAATATTAGGGATTATATTCAAATGATAGATGGGCACCTTAGTTCTGGTCATACCCTAGTTTATCCGAAGGATTTGGAGAAAATATCGGTAGTATTAACAACAACCGAAGGAAAGAATATTGAAGCTGACCATTTCCTTCTAGTTAGTTACGCAGATAAAAATGCTTACTTAAATTATGGCGGTGTTGTAGCCAAATGGGATATGTTAACTGAAAAGGATTGCGATGTAATTGGAATTGGCGTTCTTGCTGTGTATGATGATTTCAACAAAGAATTAAATAACGGCAAATTCGTCATTAATTTAGAAACAAGTAATGGTTCGTTGGTTATTGATTCACCTGAAATGGCAACGATGGTATTATCAGCATTTGGGGTAACAAAAAACTAATGATTCAATAGGCCATATAATTTGTTGTTCCATCGATATTCGGGCAGTGTCAACGGTATCGCTAAAGTGCTGGGCGACCGCACATCAGCACCTATCTCAATAGTTGGTGAAAAGCGCCCATGACCTGAAAAAGATCCCGGAAAATGAGTGGATTTTCCGGGGTCTTTTTGTTTGTGAGCATCTAAATCACCTTTGATTCATACTCTTGAACCTTGCGATACCAAACGCTCTTACTCATCCCCGCTTCCTTCATTGCCTTAAAGGCGGTTAGTTCTCCCGCCTTCCAACGTTTGTAGGCAGATATAAAGACGGGAGTAATAGCGGCGGCTGGACGCCCCATACGCCCTTGTTGCTTTGCTATGGCTATTCCCTCCGCTTGACGCTCAAAAATGCTCTCTCTTTCCAGTTCAGCAAGGGCGGCAAAGACTGTTAGCATAAAGCGGCCTTGCGGGGTTCCCGTATCGAGCCGTTCTTTCTGCACAATCGCAACGCCCTTGTTTTGAAGATCCTCGACGATGGATAGATTGCGTGGTTGGTTCAAACAATTCTGTATTTGGATATAAGAAAAACAGTGCATCTCGTTTGAGGTGCACTGTTTTCGTGGTAGCGGCGGTCGGATTCGAACCAACGACACTCCGGGTATGAACCGAATGCTCTAGCCAGCTGAGCTACGCCGCCATGAAGCGCCAATCCCAGGTTATGGAACTGGCGCTTATTTGTGGTTGCGGGGGAAGGATTTGAACCTTCGACCTCCGGGTTATGAGCCCGACGAGCTACCGGACTGCTCTACCCCGCGACGTGCGCCGTTTATTTGACGGCGAAGAGTATTATATCGCGATGCGAGCGGTTTGTCAAGGCTTGGACAGAATTCTTTACGAAAGAGTTTGTCTCGGGAAAGCCGTGTGAGCGGACAGGACACCGGGCAGGCGCTCACGCGCCCCGGCGCAGGTAGCCCAGGAGGTTATCCCGGTCGCTGATGGTGACGGCGGGCACTTCGATCAGGTCGAGGCAGGCGGCGGCGATGGCCGCGCCGTAGGGGATGATGTCCGCGCGCTCCGGGATCAGGCCGGGGATTTGGAGGCGCTCGGCCTGGCTCATGCCGGTCAGGCGCGTGAACCACCGATGGGTGGCCTCCGCGGTCAGCTTAAAATCCTGCACCTTGTCGGCTTCATAGCGGGGGAGGCGCAGCTCCATCGCGGCCAGCGCGGTGAATGTGCCGCCCACCGCCACCCAGCCGTCCTGCGGCGGGAACTTGAGCGCTTCGCGGGCGGATGGTTCCAGCGCGGCGCGGGCCATTGTAAGCAGCTTGTCCCGGTCGGTCCCGCCGCCGGAGCTTTCCTTCAGCCGCACCGCGCCCATCTGCGCGGAGGAAGCGGCCAGGACTTTACCGTCCCGCCCAGTCATGAACTCCGTCGAGCCGCCGCCGATGTCGATGACGCCCACGCTGCCGCCGGGCGCCGCGCCCAGGTAGGCCAGCGCGGCCTCCTCCTCGCCCGGCAGGACGCGGACGATCACGCCCATCTCCGCCGCGCGGTCGATCAGCAACCGGCTGTTTTTGCGGCCATCGCGCATGGCGCTGGTGCCGAAGCCGGAGATCTCCTTCACGCCGAAGGCGCGCGCCTCATCCGAAAGGGTTTTGATGGCATGAAGCGTGCGCTCCATGGAACGCGGGTCAAGCGCCCCGTCCTTCAGGCCTTCCAGGAGCCTCGTGACAATGCGGCCGGTATAAAGTGGAAAAAACTGGCCGCCGGAACGCCCGGCGACCAGTAAACGCACAGAATTTGAGCCGATATCCAGGACCGCGACGCGGTCAGTTTCCGCCTGAGACAAAGCGCACCTCGTTCTTCTTCAGAAGGCCCAGCTGCTCTCGCGCCACGCGCTCCACGTATTCGCTGGTCTTGGCGAAGGCGATCTTGCGC
>JAEZBT010000431.1 GCA_023426865.1 Actinomycetes bacterium | reverse complement strand
CCTAGGGGCTTGCGCTGCTCCGGTGGTGTGCCGTGCAGGGAAAGCGACCGCGGTGGGGGGGGCCGCGGACGACGCCCCACACCGTGTCAGTGCCCCGGAACGGGGATCATGCTCAGTCCTCGACCGGCACGCCCTCGTTGCTGTCGTAGCTCCAGGTGCGTCCGTCAAGGTTGTCGTGCTCGGCGCTGAGCACGAAGTGCTCGCCGTCGGCTGTGGTGACGGAGAGGTCCACACCATCGGTCGGCTTGTAACCGAGCTCCTCGAGGTCGGACGCCGAGGCGGTGCCGATCTCCAGGCCGGTGTAGTCGCCGTTGTTGTCCGTCGCCCAGGTCTCGGCGGCGATCGCAGCGTTCTTGAGGTCGGACTCCACCGAGGCGACCCACGCGCGCTGGCGCTGGTTCAGGAACACCGGGATGGCGATGGCGGCGAGGATGCCGATGATGATGACGACGACGAGAAGCTCGACAAGGGTGAAGCCCTTGTCGTTCTCGTCGAGGGCCTTGCGGATGCGAGCGATCACGGGATGCTCCCCTTCGTGTGCGGAAGAAAGTACTGCTTGTCGGGCCGTCGCCGGCCCCCGTACCACAGTGCGTCTATCGGAGTTCGGACGGGTGAACTTGAGTCGGGTGGGCGTGCCGTCCGCGCTTTTCACCCGCTCGGGTCAGCGCCGCACGAGCGGGCGCGTGAGAACGCATCCGCCGCCGCCGCGTCGCGGCCCCCTGACGTCCCTGCGTCACTGGATGAGGTCGAAGACGCTGAACATCGGCATGTAGAGGGCGATGACCATGCCGCCGATGAGCGAGCCGAGGACCGCGATCATCAGCGGCTCGATGAGCGAGGTCAGCTGGGCCGTCGTGGCCTCGACCTCCTGGTCGTAGAACTCCGCGATCTTGCCCAGCATGATCTCGAGCGACCCCGAGTCCTCGCCCACGCTGATCATCTGCACCACCATCGGGGGGAACACAGGGTGGTTCGCCAGCGGCCCCGCCAGGGACTGTCCTGTGCGCACGCTCTCCTGGACGTCGCGAACGGCGCGTTCGATGACCCAGTTGCCGCTGGTCTCGCCCACGATGCCGAGCGCCTGCAGGATTGGTACGCCCGCGCCGAGCATCGTCCCGAAGTTCCGGGTGAAGCGTGAGATGGCGACCTTCTTGAAAAGCATCCCGAACACCGGGATTTTCAGGAACGCGGGGTCCTTCCGGGAGCGCACGGCCTCATCGTTCTTGTGCTTGCGCCACCACCCGCTGAAAGCGATGAGGAGAACGGCGCCCAGCGGCGCAGCCCATCTCATGACTCCAGACAGCCACACGAGGAACTGCGTCGGCGCGGGCAGAGTCCCGCCCAGGTCGGTGAACATCTTCTGGAAGATGGGCACGATGAAGAGCAGCATGCCGACGACCGCAAGGATGGCGAAGCAGAAGACCACCACGGGGTAGGTCATGGCGGACTTGATCTGCCCCCGCAACTTCACCTCGGACTCGTAGTTGTTGGCCACGGACAGCAGCGCGCTCTCCAGGAAGCCGCCCACCTCGCCGGCGCGGATGATGTTGACCATCAGTGGCGGGAACTCCTCGTGGCGTCCCATCGCGTCCGAGAGCGCGGTGCCGGCCTCGACGTCGTTGCGGACCTGGACGAGGATCTTTGCCAGCGGCTTGGACTCCGTCTGCTCGGCGAGGATCGACAGCGCACGCAGCAGCGAGAGCCCTGCGGAGATCATGGTCGCCATCTGCCTGGCCATGACGGCGAGGTCCTTCAGCGCGACCTTCTCGCCGAGTCCGGGGATCGTGATCTCGCGCTGGAGCCCGGTGTTCTGGACCTCCTTGATGGAGAGGGGCGCCATGCCCATGACCTTCAGACGGTTCGCGACCGCTGCTGGTGTGTTCGCTTCGATGCGACCCTTGACGATCTTCCCGCTCTTGTCCCGGACGGAGTACTCGTAGGTCCGCCCAACAGTCACCGTGGCCATCAGTGGGCTCCGCTCACGTAGTCGCCGCCCTGGCCGCCCATGGTGTTGAGGGCGACTGAACCCTGCGTCATCCGGGCGCTGCGCCCGGTCAGACGGTTGTAGTCCTCGACGTGGTGGCACTTCTCGAGGCCGACCTCGTAGGTGATGCGTCCGGCCCGGACGAGCTCGGCGAGGTGCTGGTCGAGGGTGTGCATCCCCAGGGCTGCGCCTGCCTGCATGGCCGAGTAGATCTGGTGCGTCTTGCCCTCGCGGATGAGGTTCCGGACGGCCGGGGTGGCCACGAGCACCTCTGTCGCGGCGATGCGCCCGCGGCCACTCGCGCGCTTGCACAGGGTCTGGCAGACGACACCCTGTAGAGACGACGCGAGCTGCGTGCGGACCTGGTCCTGCTGGTGGGCGGGGAAGACGTCGATGATGCGGTCGATCGTCTGAGCAGCGTCCTGGGTGTGCAGCGTGCCGAACACGAGATGGCCCGTCTCAGCCGCCGTGAGCGCCACCGAGATGGTCTCGAGGTCGCGGAGCTCTCCCACCAGGATGATGTCCGGGTCCTGGCGGAGGACGTGCTTGAGCGCGTTCGCGAACGAGAGCGTGTCGGCGCCGACCTCCCGCTGGTTGACCAGCGACTTCTTGTGCCGGTGGAGGAACTCGATGGGGTCCTCGACGGTCATGATGTGGTCATTGCGCGTCCGGTTCGCGAGGTCGATGACAGCGGCCAGCGTCGTCGACTTCCCGGAGCCGGTCGGACCGGTGACCAGCACCAGGCCGCGGGGAAGACCGGCGAAGTTGCCGACGACCGGCGGGATGCCGAGCTCCTCGAGCGGCTTGATCTCGTAGGGGATCACGCGGAACGCCGCGCCGAGCGAATCTCGCTGCTGGTAGAGGTTCACGCGGAACCGCGCCACGCCGCGCACGGCGTGCGCGAAGTCGAGCTCGAGGTGCTCCTCGAACTGCTCCCGCTGGCGCTGCGTGAGGATCGCGTAGATCGCCCGCTGGATCCGGTCCGGGTTCAGGGTGGGGAACCCCTCGAGCGGCGCGAGCCCGCCGTCGAAGCGGATCATCGGAGGCGCCCCGGTGGTGATGTGCAGGTCCGAGCCGCCCGCCTCGATCATCGTCCGGAGCGCGGCCTCGAGGTCGAGGTCGCCCTCCTGCATCATCTGCGTCATGCCGATGCGGGTTACGGCGGCCGGGCGGTTCTGCGGACGCGCCGAGAGCGCCGACGGCGGCCGCGGCGGGATTGCAGCGGCACCCGGACTCGGTTCCACGCCGCCCGGGGTCCCCAGAACCGCGGCCGCGACCCCCGTCGGCTGGACCGGACCGCGCTGCACCGCAGCCTGCTGGCCGCCCAGGTCGGGATAGCCCGGGACCGGCGGCACGCTCGGCTTCGTGATCGGTGGGTCGGCCAGAGCTGGCTGATACGACGGTGCGGCGGCTGCGCCGGACGCCGGCGCACCGGTCGCCGGGACGAAAGGCGGCAGCCCGCCGGCTGCACCGGGTGAAGCCAACCGCGGATCCGACGGAGGACGCTCGGGGATCGCGCTAGGCGGTGGGTACTGATTGCTCACGTCGACGCCCTCCGGGCCAGACCTCACGGGACGAATGGTGTATCGGCCCCAGCGGACCAGTCCTTGAGGGACGAGACCAATCGAAGGTCCCTCGCCGCCTGCACTGACCCGTCAAGCGACGACGCGCAGGATCTCCTCGACGGACGTGTCGCCGAGCAGCACCTTCGTCCAGCCGTCGTCGCGCAGCGTGATCATCCCCTGCTCGCGCGCCGTCTTGCCGATCTCAGCCGCAGACGACCGCGCGACGGCGTGGCGCTCGATGTCTTCCGTCACGCGCATGACCTCGTGGATGGCCATGCGGCCCTTGTACCCGGTCCGCGAGCACGCGGCACAGCCCGCCGGCCGGTGCAACGTGGGGATCTCGTCGCCAGGGGTCCAGGGGAACCGCGCGGCGATGAGCTCGACCTCGGAAGGGATGTACGGCTCCCTGCACTTGCTGCACAACCGGCGCGCGAGTCGCTGCGCGACCACGCAGTCCAGTGCCGAGCCCACGAGGAACGGCTCAATGCCCATCTCGACGAGCCGGGTCACCGCCGACGGCGCGTCGTTCGTGTGCAACGTCGACAGCACGAGGTGCCCCGTGAGGGCCGCCTCGATGGCGATCTGCGCCGTCTCGTGGTCGCGGATCTCGCCGAGGAGGACGACATCGGGGTCCGAGCGCAGGATCGATCGGAGGGCACTCGCGAACGTGAGGCCCGCCTTGGGGTTCACCTGCACCTGATTGATGCCGGGCAGCCGGTACTCGACCGGGTCCTCGACCGTGATGACGTTGATCTCTGGCCGGGCCACCGCGTTCAAGGTTGCGTACAGGGTGGTGGACTTGCCCGAGCCCGTCGGCCCCGTCACAAGGATCATCCCGTAGGGCTTCGTGTAGGACTCACGGTACGTCTGGTAGTTGTCGTCCAGGAACGACAACTCCCGCAGGTCCAGGCTCGCGGTTGAGTTGTCGAGGATGCGCATGACGACCTTCTCGCCCCAGACGGTCGGCAGGGTCGCGACGCGCAGGTCGATCTTCCGTCCGTTGTGGGTCACCGACATCCGGCCGTCCTGCGGCTTGCGGCGCTCCGCGATGTCGATGTCGCTCATGATCTTCAGACGCGAGATCACTCCCGACTGGATCTGCTTCGGCGCCCGCTGCATCTCGTGCAGCACGCCGTCGATCCGGTACCGAACCATGAGGTCCTTCTCGGCCGGCTCGATGTGGATGTCGGAAGCCCGGTCCTGGATCGCCTGAGTGACGAGCAGGTTCACGAAGCGCACGATCGGCGCATCATCCTCGACGACGTCACCGATCTGCGACAGGTCGGCATCGGCCTCGCCCTGGGACTCCTCCATCGCGGACGCGAGGTCGTCGATCTCCTCGTCGGCCCGGCAGTACCTGTCGATCGCGGCCGTCAGGTCGTCGTGGGTCGCCACGACGGTGCGCACGGCCATGCCCGCGATCGCCCGCGCGTCATCGACGGCGACGACGTTGCCTGGGTTCGACATCGCGAGTACCAGGGCGCCGCCCGCGAACCCGACCGGGAGCACGGTGTAACGACGGCACACCGTGCCCGGGAGCAGCGCGACGGCGGTCCGGTCGACGGGGTAGTCCGCGAGCTCGACGAACTCCATGCCGACCTGGCGCGCCAGCGCCTGCACGAGCTGCGCCTCGCTGAGCATGCCGATGTCGACCAGGACCCGCCCGAGCGACTCGCCCCGCGTCGACTGCTCGTCGAGAGCCGCCATGAGCTGGCCCTCGGTGACGAGGCCTTCCTCGAGGAGGATGTCTCCGAGCTGCTTCACGTGGGGGATCCTTCCGGCCGGGTGCGTCGCGCACCGTCTCTATCGGCAGCCGGGGCGCCCCCCTGTAGCGCCGTCCTGGAGCCCGCGTGCAGGTCAACCTCGTGATCGCACGGCGCCCGTCGGCCGACGGCTCAGTACGGCAGCCCGTTCCGCGCGCGGTCGAGGGCCCACTGCAGCGCCGCCCAGGTCCTGGGCCCGCAGATGCCGTCGTACGGCAGGGCGTAGCGGGCCTGGACCCGGTAGACCGCCGCCGTCGTCGCCGGGCCGTACGAGCTGTCGAGGCGCAGTCCCTCGTCGAACAGCACGTTGAGAGTCAGCTGGACCTGGACGACGCACTGCCCCTTGGAGCCGTACCGAAGGACCGTCCGGGTGCACGCGTCGCTGATGAACGACACCCGCACGTCTCCTGCTCCGCTGAGGGCCCGACCCGGGGCCCCGAGCGGGCCGTCGGGGGAAGCGTGCGGCGCACCGACCACGGCGCTGCCACCCCCGAGCACCGCCGCTGAGGCGAGGACGAGCGCCCCGAGGGCGCGAAGGACGTGACCGGTCATGGCTCCCCCTGCCTGCCGACGGCGCCCGGCGCCCGATGTCCGGGTCGTCCGGTTCCGCGCCGTTCTGCCCGGAACCTAGCAGCCGGTCCCCCAGGGTCTCAACGGCTCGCGGACGCCCCGTCCCCGGCGCGCAGCGCGGCGCGGAGCGCATCGTCCATCGCCGCCAGCGGCGCGGGCGAGCCCGTCATCAGCCGCACCTGCTCCCCGGCCTGGTGCAGCAGCATCCGCTCCCCCAGCACCGCGACGCCGCCGATCGCGTCCCACGCGGCGCACAACGCGGTCCGCCGGGGGTCGTACGCGACGTCCAGGAGGACGCCGGGGGCGCGGTCGCCGTCCGGACCGGCGGCGGCCAGCTCCGCCGCGAGCCCGTCCGCACCGGCGGGCGGCAGCGTGGACACAACGAGGTCGGCGCGCAGCACCGTCCGGGCCGCCTCGGCGATGGGGCGCAGCACCGGCTCGACGCCCATG
>JAEZBT010000293.1 GCA_023426865.1 Actinomycetes bacterium | reverse complement strand
GCCCAGACCACGCCGCGCACGCCGTGCGAGCCGGACACCGCGGCGCCGGTCGCGTCCGCACAACCGGCCACCGCGCCCTACGCCGAGACGCCGCAGGCCCGCGTGCAGTGGCCCGAAGCCCCGCCGGAGCCCGTCGTCGAGCGGCTGCGCGGACCGGCCGCCCGCGTCGTCACCAACATGACCGCGAGCCTGGAGATCCCGACGGCGACGTCGGTGCGGGCGGTGCCGGCCAAGCTCATGGTCGACAACCGCATCGTCATCAACAACCACCTGCGCCGCGGCCGCGGCGGCAAGGTGTCCTACACGCACCTCATCGCGTACGCCGTCGTCGAGGCGCTCGCCGACATGCCCGTGATGAACGCCGGCTACGGCGAGGAGGACGGCAAGCCCGCGGTCGTGCACCACGGCCAGGTGAACCTGGGGCTCGCGATCGACCTCGCCAAGCCCGACGGGTCCCGCCAGCTGCTGGTGCCGAACATCCGCAGCGCCGACGCGATGGACTTCGGCCAGTTCGTGGCCGCGTACGAGGACGTCGTCCGCCGGGCCCGCGCAGGCAAGCTCACCGTCGAGGACTTCGCCGACACCACCATCAGCCTGACCAACCCCGGCACGATCGGCACGGTCCACTCCGTCCCGCGCCTCATGCCCGGCCAAGGCACGATCGTCGGCGTCGGCGCGATGGACTACCCCGCCGAGTTCCAGGGCGCGTCCGAGGAGCAGCTCGCCCGGATGGGCGTGTCGAAGGTGCTCACCCTCACCTCGACGTACGACCACCGGATCATCCAGGGCGCGCAGTCCGGGGAGTTCCTGCGCATCGTCGGGGCGAAGTTGCTCGGCGACGGCGGCTTCTACGACCGCGTCTTCACCTCGCTGCGCGTGCCCTACGAGCCCGTGCGCTGGGTCCGCGACAACACCGTCGACGCCGACACCGAGCTGGCCAAGCCGGCCCGGATCGCGGAGCTCATCCACGCGTACCGCTCGCGCGGTCACCTCATGGCGGAGACGGACCCGCTCGCCTACCGCCAGCGCAAGCACCCCGACCTGGACATCCAGAACCACGGTCTGACGCTCTGGGACCTGGACAGGTACTTCCCGACGGCGGGCTTCACCGGCCAGCCGCGGGCGACGCTGCGCGAGATCCTCGGCCTGCTGCGCGACTCCTACTGCCGCACCGTCGGCGTGGAGTACATGCACCTGCAGGACCCGCGGCAGCGCCGCTGGCTCCAGGAGCGCCTCGAGGCGGGCTGGGCACCCACGCCGCGCGAGGACCAGCTGCGGATCCTGCGCCGGCTGAACGCAGCGGAGGCCTTCGAGACCTTCCTGCAGACGAAGTTCGTCGGCCAGAAGCGGTTCTCCCTCGAGGGCGGCGAGTCGCTCATCCCGCTGCTCGACGCGATCCTCACCGAGGCAGCCGCGAGCGGTCTCGACGAGGTCTGCATCGGCATGTCCCACCGCGGCCGGCTGAACGTCCTGACCAATCTCGCCGGCAAGAGCTACGGGCAGGTCTTCGCCGAGTTCGAGGGCAACCAGGACCCGCGCAGCGTCCAGGGCTCGGGCGACGTCAAGTACCACCTCGGCACGGAGGGCGTCTTCACCGCCGAGTCCGGCACCAGCACACGCGTGTACCTGGCCGCGAACCCGTCCCACCTGGAAGCGGTGGACCCGGTGCTCGAGGGCATCGTGCGCGCAAAGCAGGACCGGATCGACCTCGGCGGCGACGGCTTCTCCGTCCTGCCGGTGCTCATCCACGGCGACGCGGCGTTCGCCGGCCAGGGCGTCGTCGTCGAGACGCTCAACCTCTCCCAGCTCCGCGGCTACCGTACCGGCGGCACGATCCACGTCATCGTGAACAACCAGGTGGGCTTCACCACCGGGCCGTCGTCGTCGCGCTCGACGCACTACTGCACCGACGTCGCCAAGGGACTCCAGGTGCCGATCTTCCACGTGAACGGGGACGACCCCGAGGCGTGCGTGCGCGTGGCAGAGATGGCGTTCGAGTTCCGCGAGCAGTTCGACCGCGACGTGATCATCGACATGGTCTGCTACCGGCGGCGGGGCCACAACGAGGGCGACGACCCCTCGATGACCCAGCCGCTCATGTACAACCTCATCGAGGCCAAGCGCAGCGTCCGCAAGCTCTACACGGAGTCCCTGGTCAGCCGCGGCGACATCTCCGTCGAGGAGGCCTCCCAGGCCCTGCAGGACTACCAGGCGCAGCTCGAGCGGGTGTTCGCCGAGAGCAAGGAGAACGCGGCCCGTCCGCAGCCCGAGGGCGAGTCCCTGTCGGGCCTGGAGAAGCCGGAGTCCCAGCAGGAGGACGCAGGCACCATGGTCGGCTGGCGGACCGCCGTCGACCCCGAGGTGCTCCAGCGCATCGGACGCGCGCACGTGCGCCCGCCCGAGGGCTTCGCCGTGCACCCCAAGCTCGAGCAGCTGCTCGCCAAGCGGGAGCAGATGTCGACAGGCGGCGGCGTGGACTGGGGCTACGGCGAGATCCTCGCTTTCGGCTCGCTGCTCCTGGAGGGCACGCCCGTCCGGCTCGCGGGGCAGGACTCGCGGCGCGGCACCTTCGTCCAGCGGCACGCCGTGCTCCACGACCGGAACACGGGCGCGGAGTGGACGCCGCTGCTCTACCTGTCGAGCGACCAGGCGAAGTTCTGGGTCTACGACTCCTCGCTGTCGGAGTTCGCCGCCATGGGATTCGAGTACGGCTACTCCGTCGAGCGCCCGGACGCCCTGGTGCTCTGGGAGGCGCAGTTCGGTGACTTCGCCAACGGCGCGCAGACGATCGTCGACGAGTTCGTGTCCTCCGCCGAGCAGAAGTGGGGCCAGCGCTCGTCGGTCGTGCTGCTGCTCCCCCACGGCTTCGAGGGCCAGGGCCCGGACCACTCGTCGGCCCGGATCGAGCGCTACCTGCAGCTGTGCGCCGAGAACAACATGACGGTCGCGATGCCCAGCACCCCGGCGTCGTACTTCCACCTGCTGCGGCGCCAGGCGTACGACCGGCCGCGGCGGCCCCTGGTCGTCGCGACGCCCAAGTCGCTGCTGCGGCACAAGGCGGCGACGTCGGCGGTCGAGGACTTCACCCAGGGCTCGTTCCGACCCGTCGTCCCCGACGAGCACCTGCCCGCCGACGCGCGGGTGGACCGGGTGCTGCTGTGCTCGGGCAAGGTCTACTACGACCTGCTGGCGCACCGCGTGAAGGCGGGCGACGGGGCCACGGCGATCGTGCGCCTCGAGCAGCTCGCGCCCGTCGACGTCGACGCCCTGCGCGACGCCGTCGCCGGCTACGGCGACGCTGAGCTCGTGTGGGTCCAGGAGGAGCCCGCCAACCAGGGCGGGTGGACGTACGTGTCGACGGCGGTCGGCGACCGGCTGGGGCGCCCGCTGCGGCGCGTGTCCCGCCCGGCGGCAGCCTCGCCCGCGACGGGGTCGAGCAAGACGCACCTCGTCGAGCAGGACGGCCTCGTCGCAGAGGCCTTCGCCCGCTAGCCAGCCGGACCCCCGGGCGCGCGTCGTTCCCGGGGGGACCGCCCGCCGTCCGTCACACTGCAGGAGTGACGGGAGGGGACATGACGGACGCGCAGCGGCGGATCTGCGTCGTCGGCGACGAGCTGGTCGCCGGGACCGGGGACCCCAAGGCGCTGGGCTGGCTCGGCCGCGTCCTGGCGCGCACCGCGCTCGACCCCGCCCCCGTGGTCATGCCGCTCGCGGTCCCCGGTGAGACGACGGCCGGCCTCGCCGCCCGGTGGGAGGCCGAGGTCATGCTCCGGCTCGGGCCCGAGCCCGTCCCCGGCGCGAACCACCTCGTCGTCGCGCTCGGC
>JAEZBT010000311.1 GCA_023426865.1 Actinomycetes bacterium | reverse complement strand
GCTCGCCGGCCAGCTGCTGACCTGCCCGATGCTCGACGACCGCAACGACTCACCGTCCGCGGTCCAGATGGCCGGGCACGGCGCCTGGGACCGCACGGCGAACGCGACCGCCTGGCGTGCGTACCTCGGTGAGGCGGCCGGCGGACCGGACGTGACCTCGCACGCCGCGCCCGCCCGCGCGTCGGACCTGACGGGGCTCCCGCCGACGTTCCTGGACGTAGGCTCGGCTGAGACGTTCCGCGACGAGGTCGTCGACTACGCGAAGCGGCTGTGGCGCAGCGGATGCGCCGCCGAGCTGCACGTCTGGCCCGGTGGCTTCCACGGCTTCGACTACTTCGAGCCGTCGGCGGTGCTCTCGGGGCACGCGCGCGAGGCACGGCGCAGGTGGCTGACCCGGGTGCTCCGGCAGGTCCCGGCCGGGCAGGTCCCGGCCGCGGCGGAGGGGCCTTCGCGATGAGGGACGTCGTGGGTGCGCTGCGAGCGTGCCGGCCGTGGCAGCCGGTCGAGGTGGCCGGCGCGATCCCCACGGGTGACATGCCGGGGGACAAGGTCGCCATCGGGCCGGCGCACGTGGCCAAGGCGAACGCACTCTTCCCGATGCTGGTCGACGAGCTCGTGCCCGCGCTGACCGCGAGCCCCGCGACGCGTGCCGTGGTCGCGGTCGCGGGCGGGTCCGGCGTCGGCAAGTCCGAGGTCGCCTCCCTGCTCTCGCACCTGCTGCGGGGCGTCGGCGTCGGCGCCTACACGCTGTCCGGCGACAACTACCCGCGGCGCATCCCGGCCCAGAACGACGCCGAACGGCTGCGCGTCTTCCGCGACGGCGGGACGCGCGGGCTGGTCACCGACGGCCTGGTCACGCCGGACCGCATGACGGCGTTGCGCGCGCTCCAGGACGCCGACGCCGACGCCGACCCCGCGCAGGTCGCCGACCACCCGTGGCTCGCCTCCTACCAGCGGGCCGGGCGGGGATCCCTCGCCGGGTACCTCGGCACGCCCGCGGAGATCGACGTCGACCACCTGTCCGCCATCCTCGGGGAGTTCAAGAACGGGGCCGGGCGGCTGCACCTGCGCCGCCTGGGCCGCGGCCCGACGGACCTCTGGTACGAGGCGGTCGACGTCGCCGACGTCGACGTGCTGGTCGTCGAGTGGACCCACGGCCTCAGTCGGCACCTGCGCGGCGTCGACGTCCGGATCCTGCTCCACAGCACGCCCGCGGAGACGCTCGCGCACCGGCGGGCGCGGGGTCGCGACGGCGCCACCGACAGCCCGTTCACCACGCTGGTGCTCGGGCTGGAGCAGGATCTGCTGGAGACCCAGGCCGCGGACGCGGCGATCATCCTGGCGAGGACGGGGGACCGGCTCACGTACGCGGAGTACCGGGCCCAGATGGCGCGGTCGGCGGGCGGCGACGATGCCTGACGTCCGCGGCGTGCCCGCCGTGCCGGCCGTGCCCGACGGGCCTGGCGTGCCCAGCGCCCGCCCGATGCTCAACGCCTACCCGGACAGCCTGGGCGGGCGGCTCGCCGAGGCGGTCGCCCTCCTGCGGCGCCCCGAGCTGGCCGGGGTGTTCGACGCGTTCTACGTGCTGCCCAGCGTGTTCCACTCCGACCTCGACCGGGGGTTCTCGGTCATCGACTACGGGCTGGAGGAGCGCGTCGCCACCGAGCAGGACCTCGCCGACCTGCGCGGGCTCGGGCTCGAGCTCAAGCTCGACGTCGTCCTCAACCACTGCTCCGTGCAGTCGCCACAGTTCCAGGACCTGCTGCGGCGCGGCGAGGACTCCCGCTACCGGGACTTCTTCATCGACTGGAACCGGTTCTGGGACGGCCACGGCACGATGACCGACGCCGGGTACGTCCAGCCGGCGCCCGAGCTGCTCGAGCAGATGTTCTTCCGCAAGCCCGGGCTGCCGATCCTGATGGTCCGGTTCCCCGACGGGCGGGAGGTGCCGTACTGGAACACCTTCTACCAGGAGGTCGTGCACCGGCGGCCGGACACCGAGGAGCTCGTGGCGGCCCTGGGCCTGGAGGCGACCACCGCGACGGAGGTCGCGGACCTGGTGGGCCGCGCGCTCGACGACGGCGTCGCGCCTGCGGACATCGACTGGGGCACCCGCGCCGGCCTGCGCGGGCCCGTCCTGGAGCTGCTCGCCGCCACCCGGCGGTACCTGGGCCAGATGGACGTCAACGTCGCGTCGCCCCTGGTGTGGGAGTTCTACGACGAGACGCTGCGCACGCTCGCCGGCTACGGCGCCCGGATCGTGCGGCTCGACGCGTTCGCCTACACGGCCAAGGCCCCTGGCCGGCGCAACTTCCTCAACGAGCCGGAGACCTGGGAGGTGCTCGCCCGGGTCCGCGAGCGCGCCGACGCCCACGGCGTCGCCCTCCTGCCGGAGATCCACGCGACGTACGCCGAGGCCGTCCACGAGCGGATCGCCGCCGAGGGGTACCTGACCTACGACTTCTTCCTGCCCGGCCTCGTCCTCGACGCGCTCGAGACGGGCAGCGCCGAGACACTGGCCCGGTGGGCCCGTGAGCTCCGGGCCAAGCGGATCCGGACCGTGAGCATGCTCGGGTGCCACGACGGCATCCCGCTGCTGGACCTGCGCGGGCTGGTGCCCGACGAGCGCATCGAGGCGCTCATCGACACCGTCGTCGGGCGCGGCGGGTACGTGAAGAACCTGCACGGCGCGCGGCAGATGTACTACCAGGTCAACGCGACGTACTTCAGCGCGCTCGGCGAGGACCCTCGCGCGATGGTGCTGGCGCGCGCCCTGCACCTGTTCATGCCGGGCAAGCCGCAGGTCTGGTACCTCGACCTGCTCGCCGGCACGAACGACCACGAGGCGGTCGCCGCGGCCGGCCCGGGCGGCCACAAGGAGATCAACCGCACGAACCTGACGACCGACGACGTCGTGGCCCGGCTCGAGCAGCCCGTGGTCCGCGACCAGCTCACGCTCCTGCGGTTCCGCACCGCGTCGCCCGCGTTCGGGTTCGACGCGCGGCTCGACGTCAGCGCGTCCGGCGGCCGGCTGGTGCTGGGCTGGGAGAACGACGGCGCGACCGCGACGCTCGAGGCGGACCTCGCCACCCGCGCGTTCACCGTCCGCGACGAGGCGGGGCGGGTCGTCCTCGCGCAGTGACGCGGCG
>JAEZBT010000153.1 GCA_023426865.1 Actinomycetes bacterium | reverse complement strand
ACATGCGCCACCACGCCCGGGAACCCCAGGTCGTCGACGAGACCGTCGAGCACCGACTGGACCTGCGGGTCCCGGTGCGCACCCGCCGCGGACCCGACGGGCGCGCCGGTCGGCTCGGACGGACCCGGGCGGGTGAGCGCCCACGCGGTGGCGGTACCGGTGAGGACGAGCAGCATGCCGACGGCGACGGCCGTCGTGCGCGCCGACCGCGGGTGTCGGCCGGGGAACATGGGCGGGGCCGGGTTCTCGGGCAGGTTCTGGTCCTGAGGCATCACAGTCTCCTTCGAGCGGGTGGTCGTTCGGATGGCGGTGGACAGGCACCGCGGGGAGCGGGGACGGTCTAGGCGACCGCGCTCCCGACGGCGATGCGCGTCGCTCGGCGGGACGCGATCCCGGTCGCGGCGACCGCGAGGAGCACCACGCCCGCGCTGACCAGGCCGTAGGTGGGTAGGTCCACGACCAGGCGCGCCCCCAGCAGCCCGGCGCTGACGCCGATGACGGCCGGGATCACGGCGATCGTGCCCAGTGCCCACGCCGTCGCGGCGGTCACCAGCGACTCGACCGTCGTCATGGCGGTGAGCTGGCGACGCGTGGTGCCCGTGCGGTGCAGCAGGGCCAGCTCGTCCCGGCGTGACGCCGTCGTGAGGGCGAGGGTGCTCACCGCGCCGACCGCCACGACACCGAGCAGGAGCAGCAGCAGCGCCGTCGACAGCTGGTTCTCGCCGGCGCCCGCGGTCATCGCCTGCGCCACGTGGCCCTCGACGTCGGACACCGAGGACGTCGGCACCTGGGCCGAGACGTCCGCGGACACCTGCGCGGCGTCCGCGCCCGGCGAGACGTCGACGAGCACCGCGGTCGACGCCGGGTCCAGGCCGTGCGCGGCCGGTGTCGCCGGTCCGGTGAGGTAGCCGCCCAGGCCGAGCCCGCGCGAGTACACGGCGACCACCCGGGCCTCGACCTCGTCGTCGCCGAGCCGGAGCGTCACCGACCCGTCCAGCCGGGCGCCGGTCTCCATGGCGGCGTCGCTGCTGATCGCGATCGTGCCCGGCTCCGCCAGCGCCGCGAGCGACCCCCGTTCGACGCCCGGGTCGAACAGGCCGGCGGTCACCGCGTCGGGCGCCACCACCTGCAGCGCCGTGACCTCCCAGGACAGGGCTGCCGCGAACGCCAGGTCCTCGTCGTCGTCGGTGCGCACCTGCGCCGGGACCACGGCCAGCGGGGCGACCCCGGCCACGCCCGGCACGGCGGCCACGAGCGCGACGTCCTCGGGCGCCAGGCCCGCCCCGGCGGTCACCACGAGGTCCGCGCGCAGCGCCTGCGTGAGCTGTTCGCCGGCGGCCGTCGTCAGCGCCCGGTCGACGCTCGTCTGCGCGGTCGCCGCCGCCACGACCAGGGCCAGCGGCACGACGACCGTGGTGAGTCGGCGCGAGAACCCCCGGAGGTTCGCCACGGCGAGCGACGACGCAGGTCCGGCCGGCAGCCGGGCGAGGCGGTCGAACACCCAGCCGACCACGAGCGGCCCGGCGAGTGCACCGGCGCCCACGAGGAAGAACGCCGAGACGGCCGCGGAGGCGCTTCCCAGCGCGCCGGGGACGAACAGCGGCGAGAACGCGCTCGCCAGCCCGACCACCGCCAGCACGAGGGCGCTCACCCGCCGCCCGCGGCTCAGGGCCCGGGGCTCGACGGCGCTCGCGCGCAGGGCGTCCGTCGGCGCCATCCGGGCCGACTCGCGAGCGGCCAGCCGGCCGACCGGGACGGCCGTCACGAGCACGAGCAGCACCGCGAACAGGACCGGCCAGGGCGACACGGGCGAACGGAAGCCCGCGTCCGCGATGCCCGCCCGCACCAGGAGCGGGTCCAGGAGCCGCGCCCCGAACAGGCCGGCGACGGCACCCAGCGGCGCGGCCACCGCGGTCACCAGCGCCACCTCGAGCGTCACCGCGCTGCGCACCTGGCCCGGCGTCGTGCCGACCGCGCGGAGCAGGGCGAACTCCCGGCGGCGGCTCCGCAGCGCGAGGCTCACGGTCGACGCGACGACCATCACGACGACCACCAGGGCGGTGCCCGCGAAGGACGACGCCAGGGCGACGAGCATGCCCCCGGACAGGGCCTCGCCCGAGGCCTGGGCGCGCAGCCCCGACTCCAGGAGGACGCCCGTGACCGCCACGAGGGCGGCTGCGACGGCGAGGACCGCCGCCGTGCCGACGTAGGCGCCCCGGTGGGCGCGGACGCCGGACCTCGCGATCTGCCACATCGCGCTCACCGCCCGTTCGCGAGCAGCCGGGCGGTGACCCGCTCGGGCGTCGGGGCCTCGAGCTCGTCGACGACCAGGCCGTCGGCCAGCACGACCACGCGCTCCGCGGTGGCCGCGACCCCGGCGTCGTGCGTGACGATCACGATGGTCTGGCCCAGCGCCGCCGCGGTCTCCCGCAGCACAGCCAGCACGGCCGCACCCGTCCGTGAGTCGAGCGCACCCGTCGGCTCGTCCGCGAAGACCACTGCCGGCCGGGTGACGAGGGCACGGGCGATCGCGATGCGCTGCGCCTGGCCGCCCGACAGCTCGCCGGGCAGCCGGTCCATCAGGGCGTCCACGCCGAGGAACTGCAGGAGGTGCGCCTCCCAGGCCGGGTCCGGTGCGCGGCCTGCGAGCAGCAGCGGCAGGCGGACGTTCTCCCGCGCGGTCAGGTGACCGATGAGGTTGTACGCCTGGAAGACGAACCCGATGTGCTCGCGGCGGAACCGCGTCAGGTCGTCCGGGCGCAGCACCGTCAGGTCGTGGCCGGCCACGAGCACCGATCCGCGGCTCGGCGTGTCCAGCCCCGCCGCCGTGTTCAGCAGCGTCGACTTGCCCGAGCCGGACTGGCCGACGACGGCCGTCATCGAACCGGCGCGCAGGTCGAGGGACACCCCGCGCAGCGCGTGGACCGGTTCGCGGCCCGGGTAGGTCTTGTGCACGTCGACGAGGCGCACGGCGGTGGCCGTGGCCTCACCGGTCGTGGTGGTCAGGGTCGTCATGGTGGTTCCCGTCGTCGAGCTCCGATGTCGCTCTCGACGCTAGGAACCGGGCACCGCGCCCATCGAGACCCGCAAGGACGGCTCCGCGAGGTTCCGCCTTTTGATGCAGGAGGTCCGCCGCCGGGCGGAGGGGCCGGCCTCAGCCGACGTCGACCACCCGGTTCTGGTAGGCCCACACGACGGCCTGCAGCCGCGACCGCACGCCCAGCTTGGGCAGCATCCGGGCCAGGTGGGACTTCACCGTCGACACCTCGACCACCAGCGTCCGGGCGATCTCCTCGTTCGACATGCCCTGGGCGAGGTGCAGCAGGATCTCCAGCTCACGCGCCGTCAGCAGCTCGCTGGCCCGCGCGGCGGTGACCGGTTGGGTGCGGCGCCGCGTGAGCATCTCCTCCACCACGCGCTTGGTCAGCGAGTCCGCCAGCGTCCCGTTGCCCGCTGCGACCGAGCGGACCGCCTCGACGACCGTGGCCGGCTCGGCGTCCTTCAGCAGGAAGCCGGACGCCCCGGCCTCCAGCGCCCCGAACAGGTAGTCGTCGACGTCGAACGTGGTAAGGATCAGCACGGGCACCGGGTCGGCCACGCCGGGCCCGCACAGCTCACGCGTGGCCGCGATCCCGTCCATGCCGGGCATCCGCACATCCATGCACACGACGTCGGCGTGCAGGCCGCGCGCCGCCTCGACCGCGGCAGCGCCGTCGGACACCTCGGCGACCACGTCGATGTCGGCCGCCGCCCGCAGCAGCACGCCGAGGCCGGCGCGCACCAGGGGCTGGTCGTCGGCGATCACCACGCGGATCATCGGTCTCCCTCGGGTCGAGCGGTCCGGTCGGGTGCCACCGGCCCGGCGGCCGGGACGTCGGCGGGTGGGGCGCCCTGGTGCCTGGGCACCGCGAGCGTGACCAGCCACCCGCCGTCGGGTCGGGGGCCGAAGGTCAGGTGCGCGTCGGTGAGGTCGGCGCGTTCCTGCATGCCGACGAGGCCGAGGCCGCTGCCGCGCGTGTCGGGGCCCGGGCCCCGCGCGGGCCCCGGCCTCGGGGAGGGCCCGTTGCGGACGGTGATCAGCAGCGTCGCCGGGTCGTGGGCGTCCAGGACCACCTCGCACCGCGCTCCGGGCGCGTGCCGGACGACGTTCGCCAGGCACTCCTGCACCGTGCGGTACGCAGCGAGCTGGGCGAGCGGTCCGATCGTCGACGCGACCTCGGCCGCGACCACCGGCCCGCCGTCCGGCCCCAGCACCGCAAGGGTCGCCTCGACGCCTGAGGCGCGGACCCGTTCCACGAGCGCCGGCACGGCCGCGAGCGTCTGCACTGCTTCGTCGCCGCCCTCCTCGGCGGGCCGTGCGTCCCGCAGGAGCCGGACGAGGCTGCGCAGCTCGTCGAGCATCGCCGTGGTCTCGGCGCGCACCCGCTGAACCCCGGCCTTCGCGCCCTCGGGGTCGGCGTCGATCTGCCCCACGATCGCGCCGGTCATCACCGCGATCCCCGACAGGTGGTGCGCGGCGATGTCGTGCAGCTCGCGTGCCATGGCCGCGCGCTCGCCGGCGAGGGCCGCCTCGACCCGCGCGCTGTGCTCCCGGCTCAGCGCCTCGATCTGGCCGGCCCGCGCGTCCGCGGCCTCGCGCCGGGTGCGGACGAAGGCGCCGACACCGACCGCCAGGCCGACCGTGGCGAACCCTTGCACCAGCGCCGCGCCGATCGCGACGGCGGACATGGGGTCGCCCACCGGCAGGGCGAGCAGCATCCCGATGCCGATCAGCAGAGCAGCGCCTGTCAGGGAGACAGCGTCCCTCCGGGCGGGGCGCGTGGAGGTCGCGGTGTAGGCGGCGACGAGGACCGCGAACGACGCCGCGCTGATGGTGTCGCCCATGCCCGCGAGGCCACCGAGCGGCAGACCGAGGGCGACCCCCCAGAGCGTCAGGACGGGACGGCGCCGGCGCCACCACAGGGCCACCGCCTGCCCCGTCACGATCGCCAGCCCGAGCCACCAGGCGCGGGACCCGGTCTCCGGCGCGAGCCCGGCGGCCTCGGGGTCGAGGTCCGCCAGCGCCACCACCCCGAGGAGGCTGCCGGCCGCGCAGAGCCAGGTCACCGCCGCGACGCGCAGGTCCGTGCGCGGGCGGGACACGGGCGCGGGCATGGCGCCATCTTGCCCGGTGCCCCGGCCGACGAGGGCGGCGGGCGTCTTCGGTCACGATCGCGCAACGAGGTCTTGCGTCCGCCCGCCGGGTGAACCTAACGTGGGCGGGTACCCACTGTCGAAGCGCTTCGACGAAGCGCTGGTTCGAGGAAGTGCCACATGGCAACGATCGAGGACGTCGCACGCGAGGCGGGCGTGTCGATCTCGACGGTGTCGTACGCGCTCTCCGGCAAGCGGTCGATCACCGAGGAGACCCGCCGGCGCGTCCTGACCGCCGCGCAGCGCCTCGGCTACGCACCCAAGGCCGCCGCCCGCGCGCTGGCCGCCCGGCGCTCGAACATCATCGCCGTGACCACGCCGCTGCACCCCGACACCGACCACAGCGCGCACATGGCCTTCGCGATGGCGGTGACCCGCGCCGCCCGCGACCACGACTACGACACCCTGCTCCTGGTCCAGGACGACGCGCTCGACGGCATGCGCCGCTCGGCCGCGACCTCGCTCGCGGACGGGATCGTCGTGCTCGACGTCGCCGCGGCCGACCCGCGGGCCGACCTGGCGCGAGAGCTGGACTGCCCTGTCGTCTTCATCGGGCTGCCCGCCCACGCGGCGGGCCTGACCTGCGTCGACCTCGACTTCCGTGTCGCGGCGCAGCGCGCGGTCGACGCCCTGCACGAGGCAGGTCACCGGTCCATCGGCCTGATCTCCCAGCCCGAGGACGTCATCGCACGCGAGTCGAATTACCCGCTGCGCATCGAGGAGGCCTTCGGCCGGCGCGCCGACGAGCTCGGCGTCGCCCGGGTCACCGTCCGCCCCGACCCGGCGGCCCCGGCCGAGGCCATCGGCGCGCTGCTCGACGAGCACCCCGAGGTCACCGCGGTGGTCCTCAGCACCCTCACGGAGGTCGCCCACGCCTTGACCCCGGCTCTCGCGCGGCGGGGGCTGAGCGTGCCGGGCGACATCTCGGTGGTCGCCGTCGGGATGACGCCGGACCCGAGCCGGTCGGCGTTGCCCTTCGACGCCTTCCCCCTGGACCCGGGCCTGACGTGCCCGGTCGCCGTCGACACGCTCGTCGGCATCATCGAGGGATCGGTCGCCCCCGGCGGCGTGACCCTCGTCCCCCCGGTGCAGGTCTCCCGCGGATCCGTCGCGCCTGCACCCGCGTCCCGCACGACCGAGGTCGTCTGATGTCCCCGCGAGGGCCTTCCTGACGCCCATCGTCGAAGCGCTTCGACAGTAAGAAGCGAAGCGCTTCGACAACCGCCGAGCACACGGCAGCAGCCGGCCCTCGAGGCCACTACAAGGAGGTAGGAAGCATGAGGTACCGAAAGCACGGGTTGGCGGCGGTCGTCGCCGTCGCAGCGCTGTCGCTGGCCGCCTGCACGTCGGGTGGTGACGACTCCTCGGACGACGCCGGAGCCACGCCGTCGGGCGAGAACGACTTCGCTGGCGAGACGCTCACCGTCCTCGTCTACGAGAACGACGAGTCGGCGATGGGCCAGGCGTGGCGCGCGGCCGCGGAGGTCTTCGAGGAGGAGACCGGCGCGACCGTCGACTACCAGATCACGGCGTTCGAGGACCTGAGCGACACCGCGAGCCAGCTCTTCGTCTCGTCCGACGCGCCGGACCTGTCCGAGTACAACAAGGGCAACGGCACCGCCGGCGCGCTGTCCACCCTCGGTGTGCTCCAGAGCCTCGACGGCTTCTACGAGTCCTACGGCTGGGGCGAGAAGCTCGCCGAGTCGCTGCAGACCACGACCATGTACGACGAGAACGGCGTCATGGGCTCGGGCACCCACTACGGCGTCCCGAACTACGGCGAGTTCGTCTTCCTCTACTACAACCAGGACATGCTCGACGAGCGCGGCATCGCCGTGCCCACGACGACGGCGGAGCTCGAGGACGCGATGGCGGCGTTCGCCGACGAGGGCATCACGCCGCTGACGACCTCCGCCCAGGAGTACCCGTCCGGCCAGCTCTGGTACCAGCTCGTCCTGAACGGCGCGGACCGCGACTTCGTGAACGCCTACCAGCTGTACGACGGCGAGGTCGACTTCGCCGCGGACCCGATCGCCCAGGGCACGCAGACCGTCGCCGACTGGGTCGACAAGGGCTACCTCTCCACGGCCTCGACCGGCATGACCGCGGAGGACGCCGGCCTGGCGTTCATCAATGGCGAGGCGCCGTTCTTCTACTCCGGCTCCTGGTGGTACGGCCGCTTCCTCGCCGACATCACCTCCTTCACCTTCGGCGTGACCGACTTCCCGGGCTCGACGCTCGTCCCGGGCAGCTCGGGCAACATCTGGGTGATCCCCACCGTGACGGACGACGTGCACACGCAGATGGCCGCGTACTTCATCGACGTCACGATGCGGCCCGAGATCCAGGCCGTTCTCGGCAACGCCGGCGGCCTGCCGGTCGCCGCGGACCCGGACGACATCACCGACCCCGACGCCCAGGCGCTCATCGAGCTCTTCAACACCGTCCTCGACCGCGACGGCCTGGCGTTCTACCCCGACTGGCCGACGTCGACCTTCTACGACGACCTCAACGCAGGCATGCAGGGCCTGATCAACGGCTCACTCACCGTCGAGCAGACGGCGGGCCAGCTCCAGGCCGACTACGACGACGGCACCGAGCAGTACCGCTGAGCCACCGGTGCCCCGGCCCCCCCGGGGGGCCCGGGCCCCCCGCCCGCGACCACCCCCCAGAGC
>JAEZBT010000138.1 GCA_023426865.1 Actinomycetes bacterium | reverse complement strand
ACCATGTTGAAGAAAATGGTGGGGGTCAGCAACGGCAGCGTCACATTCATAAACTTGCGGAACGCGCCAGCCCCATCAATCTCTGCCGCTTCATATAATTCCTGCGGCACACCTTGCAGCCCGGCCAAGAAGATAAGCATGGTGTTGCCACCCACCGCAGCCCAAACATTGATCATGATCACCGAATAGAGCGCAGAGCCGCGCGACGCCAACCACTCGGGTGGGTTATCGACGCCCAACTCGCGCAACATGTAATTGATCGGCCCCAGGCGAGGTTGCAGCAAGAAGATCCATACCACGGCCAACGCCACGGCGGGAATCAGGTGGGGCATGAAGAAAATCGTGCGGTAGAAATTCGTACCAACCAACTTTTGGTTGAGCATCGACGCCAGGAAGAGCGCGCCGATAATTGCCACGGGCACATAGACAATGGCAAAGGTAAAGGTGCGCCCCAGTGAACTCCAGAAGAGATCATCGTCGAAAAAGGCACGCTCAAAATTCGCCAGCCCCATCCACTTGGCGGTACCGATCACCTCATAGTTAGTAAAGCTGTAATAGAACGACGTCAGAATGGGGCCAACCCAAAAGACGGTCAACCCAATAATCCACGGCAAGGCAAAGACATAGCCCCACACCGCGCGCTGCGTCTGGAACTTGGACTTTGTCCCCATGAGCCGGGCCATTAAGCCTGGCGATTTGGAAGCAGGCACATTCATCTGGTTTTGCGCGACTGCCATATCTCTCCCCTCTCACAAATACAAGGTAAACCAGGGAAGGCCCCATGCGCTTCCCATCTTCGCAAAGTTACTACGCTGCCAAGCAGCAGCCAACCACTAACGCGCAATCTGCCAGTAGGATTCTGGTGCATCTTGCCATTCCGGCACGCTCATGGCGTTGGGGTCATAGACAATTTCCCCGGCCCGCAGCGTCAACATACATTCCAACTTCTTGTCGCCACGCAACTTGGCGCGGCCACAATCTGTAAAGCCAAAGTCGCCATGTTGCAGCTTAAAGACCGCGACATCGGCCTCTGCCCCCACGGTCAAATTCCCCAACTCCGGATGGCCGATCTCGTTGGCCGGTGTCACGGTCGAGCGATAGATCACCTCTTGCAGCGGCATGCCGATGTTGAGAATCTTGTTCATGGTCGTCACCATGTCAATCACCACACCATGTACATTGCGCGTGTGCAAGTCGGTGCTGATCGAGTCAGGGGTAAAGCCATTTTGCATGGCAGGCACAGCATTGCGGAACCAGAAGCTGCCTGCGCCATGCCCCACGTCGAAGATGATGCCCCGCTCCTGCGCCTCGAAGAGGAACTTGTTGGGCTTGCCGTTGGCATCCAACACCGGGAATTGCTGGGCAAAGACGTGTGTATGAATGTCCCCCGGCTGCATCTTCTTGAGCAATTCCTCGTAGGTGCGTTCGGGCCGCGGCCAAAAGTCCACCATCAACGGCTTGCCGCAAAGGCGCGACGCTTCCAGCGCGGGGTCAACTGCGCCCCAGGGTGGGTGCAACTCATCAAAGGGCAGCGACGTCCAATAGTGCGCGGTCTTGATACCCACACACACATCGGGATAGGCCATGACCACCGACGCGGCCAATTCAGGATCCATCGTCTTGATGTCCTGCTCAAAGGGGCCAACCATGCCCAAGTCGCAGATGTTGATATAGGCAAAGATGCGCGTCTTCGCCAGGTCGATCACGGTGCGCTTGAAGTGCAGAAAATGTTTTGCGCCCGCCGTGCCGGTATCCACCATCGTGGTCACACCCGACTTGAAGCTGTGCGAATCGGCCATCACACTCAAGCCTTCCGGCTCGCGGGTGTGGTAGACATGCACATGAATGTCGATGATGCCAGGGGTGACGTAGTGACCCGCGACGTCCACCACCTTTTTCGCCAGCGCAGGGTTAATGTCTGCCCCGACTGCGGCCACCTTGCCCCCAGCAATCGCCACGTCCATCTTGCCGTCGATGTTGTTCAAAGGATCAATCGTATGACCGTTCTTCAGCAGCAGGTCATACTGAGTTTCAGTTGTCATGCCAAACGCCTCTAGTGAGTGCAACCAAGCAGAAATGTAGTGAGTAGAAAATGTAAGCAGTAGAAATATAAATAGCAGAACGTAGCAAACAGAGATGGAGAAGAATGCAAACAAAAGCCGCTGATCCGTTGCTTGACCTGCGGCTCTTACTTACCTATTTTTCTTGCAGACTCTTTTGATACAACGCCACGCCATAAAATTCATACGACGCAGCGCGATCCGGCACATCGACCACATGCACGGTGAAGCGCGCGGGCAGCCCGTTGTCGGGGCAATGCTCGCGGAAATAGCCACCATACGCCTTGCGATAGGCGGTACGCAGGCGTTCAATCTCTTTGATGTAGCCTTCAGGATCGACCAGCGGGTTGGGTGATTTGGGCAAGCAGCCAAAGGCGTGGATTTCGATAAAGTCCACGTCGGCGAGCTTTTCACAAATGCCCGCGTCGCGCAGCCACTTCTCCCAACATTGAAAGACCAGCGGGATTTCTGTCTCCGGGTCCATATAGGCCAGTGTGTCCAGCCCCAGCACACCCTTTGCGGAATAGCCGCCTGTCAGACCAGCAAAACAAATGCGCAGATCACCGTCGGGCTGCTCTTCTGTGACCAGCGCGGAAAGCACAGGCTCGTCACCTTCGTAATAGTAGGTGATCTTGCCGCGCTTCTTCACCTTAAACGCCATGCAACACTCCTTGAATGCAGAGTTGGGACAACCGAGAAAAGAAAATATCGTAGCGTAGAACTAGAGATTACGTGCTGTGAAAGCTATATATGTGAGAACTATCAGCATGAAAGAATTCGTGAAAGACAAAAAGACCTGAGTAATAAGGTGGTTTGTGCAACGCAGTGTAAATGTAACGCAGGTTTGCGTCAATGGTGGCTTTGGCAAGCCCAGAGGCAACGACCAAAGCGGTGCGGAATCGCGATGATGGCGAAACAAACAAGATTGGCGTAGGTCACGCCCAGCGCGGTGGTGCGCCGTCCGTTGAGCCGTTCCTAGCGCACTTGCAGGTCGCGCCCGGCTCATCTCTGTGTTGGTTGCTTATTATACTTAGTTTTCCGCTTGCACCAAATGTGCATTGCAAAGTTCGCATCTACAAAATAGCACCATGAACAAAGTAGCCAGTGTATGGCTGCACAATATAGCAACCACCGAGCTTTTCTACCCTACCAACTTTCTCCCGGTATACTTCTCCACTGCATCCAAATCCATCTCAATGCCCAGACCCGGCGCAGTGGGGATTGCCAGCATCCCGTCGGCGTCGAGTTGCCAGCCGCCCACAGTTAATTCGTCGATGTAGGG
>JAEZBT010000304.1 GCA_023426865.1 Actinomycetes bacterium | reverse complement strand
GATCAGCACGAGCGCACGGTAGCCGGTCGACGGACGGGCGGCGGACGGGCGGGCGCTGGACGCGTCAGCGCTCCGACGCCGCCGCCGCCGCGAGCAGGGCGTCCCGCGCGAGCTCGAGCTGACCGTGGTGCTGCGCGAGGTCCTCGACGGCGTGCATGAGGGCGGCCCCGCGCGTCCCGATCAGGTCCAGCGACGGGTGCCCGTGCTCGATGTTCGCCGGCGCCGTGAGGTCGGCTTCGGCGAGGTCGTGGGCGAGGCGCAGGTGCGCGTCGTACACCCGGGCGACCACGGGCGCCACCGGCCCCTCGGCGACCATCTCCGCCGCGCGGTCCCGTTGGATCTGCCGCCCGGCCACGCCTTGCCCCACCCAGTACTCGAGCATCCCGAGGCAGTGCTCGACGATCTGCACCGGCGTGCTCGAGTGGTGCAGCGCGGGCCGGGTGTTGGCCAGCTCGTCGCCCAGCTCGGTCAGGATCCGCGCCATCCCGTCGAGGGCCCGGTAGCACACGTGCAGGACGTCGTCCTCGGCGATCTCCATGGGACGAGGCTGCCATGTCGGGGCTGATGAGCGAAGGGCCCCGGACGGCGTCGTCCGGGGCCCTCCGCCAGGTGCGGTAGCGGTGAGATTCGAACTCACGGTGGGCTTCCACCCACACACGCTTTCGAGGCGTGCTCCTTAGGCCGCTCGGACACGCTACCCAGCGCAGCGAGGATACCCGCTGACCGCCCGCGCGTCCGAATCACCGTTGCATGTGCCGAGGCGCTGGGTGCCCCCGTGCTCACGTGCGACGGACGGCTCGCGCGCGTCCACGGGTCGACGGCACGGGTCGAGGCCCTCCACCGCCCCTGACCCGGCACGACCTGGCCGCGGTCAGGTCGCCGGCAGCTCGTCGGGCAGGCCGAAGACCTTGAAGAGGCTCGTGTCGAAGAACGCCGTGACGGCCGCTACGCCGCCCTCGGTGACGGTGACGTGGTGGAGCTGGAAGGCGCGGTGCACGCCGTCGTGGTCGAGCATGTAGAGGCCGAAGGCCGGAAAGCCGTTCGCGCGGGTCGCCACCAGCCGCATCGACTCCGGGCCCGTCGCCGGGCACTGGGTGCGGATGAGCCGGCCGATGTCCTCCGCGCCCACGTACCAGTCGGTGTACGGCGGCATGTCCCAGGTCGCGTCGGCGGTGAGCAGGGAGACGATCCGGTCGACGTCGTAGTGCTCGAAGGCCGCCACGTAGGACTCGAGCAGCTCGCCGACGCGCGGGTCGTCCTCGGGCAGCGGCGCGGGCGTCGCGCCGGCCTGCTGCACGCGCTGCAGGTGGGCCCGCGCGCGCTGGAGCGTCGAGGTGACCGCTCCGACGGAGAGCCCGAGCGCCTCGGCCACCTCGTCCGCGTGCCAGGCCAGGACGTCGCGCAGCACGAGCACCGCCCGCTGCTGGCCCGTGAGGTGCTGGAGCGCCGAGACGAACGCCAGCCGCACGCTCTCCCGGTCCACGACGGCGGCCTCGGGGTCGTCGGGCGCGTGGCCCCACAGGACCTCGTCCGGGACCGGCTCGAGCCACGGCACCTCAGGGCGGGAGTGCAGGTCTCCCTCGGGGTCCGACGGCGGCGCCCCCAGTCCCGTGGGGAGCGGCCGGCGCGCGCGGCCCTCGAGCGCCGTCAGGCAGGTGTTCGTGGCGATCCGGTACATCCAGGTCCGCACCGACGAGCGGCTCTCGAACCCGTGGAAGGCCCGCCACGCGCGCAGGTACGTCTCCTGCACGAGGTCCTCCGCCTCGTGGATCGAGCCGACCATGCGGTAGCAGTGCGCGAGGAGCTCCCGCCGCAGCGGCTGCACCATCGCCAGGAACGTGTCCTCGGAGAGCGTCTGGGTCACAGGACGACGCTAGGTCGCCCCTCCGACATTGAACAGGGCCAAGTTGTGCAAATTCGTCATCGCGAGCCGCGCCCCGGGCCGCGTTCCCGGCGTACCACCGGCCCGGCCGCCCTCGCCGCGCCGCCTGGCGCTCGCCCGTGGCACTTCCGGACGGTGCTTGTGACCGCTGCGCCTGATGGGGCCCGTGTGACGTCCAACGAGCCCCAGGGGTCACTCGCGTCACAAGTACCGTCTCGGGCTGCCACAGCCCGACGCCCCCGATGACTCCGCGCACCGGCACCGGTCAACACCTCTGTCGCCCGGGAAGGAGCCCGACCGTGCGCCGCATGGTGATCGTGAACCTGCCCGTGCGCGACCTCCTGGTCTCCACGGACTTCTACCGGCGCCTCGGCTTCGCCGTCGACGAGGAGTTCTGCGAGGTCGAGGCCGTGAGCGTCCGCGTCTCCTCCTCCGTGCTCGTCATGCTCCTCTCCTTCGAGCGCTACGCGGGCTTCCTCGGCACGGACGACGGCGGCCGCCCCACGCCCCCCGACGACGTCCGCCCCCAGTCGCTCACCTCCCTGTCCACCGTGACGGCGGCCGAGGTCGAGGAGATCTACGCCCGCGCCCTCGCCGCCGGCGGCAGCCCGCGGGCGTTCGTGGCGCAGGGCCCGGTGCACGGACGGTCCTTCGCGGACCCCGACGGGCACGTCTGGGAGCTCATCCACATGGACCTGCCCGACGTCGTCGTCGGACCGGGCGAGCTGCGCGCGACCTCCTGACGGCGGACCACCCGGCGGTGCCCCCCGGGGCGAGCTCCCTCGGCCGGCCCTCCGCGCCGCCCCACGTACCGTTGTCGCGTGTCCCACACCCGCGCGGAGCCGACGACCGCTGCCGCCGACGCAACCGAGGCGCTCGGGCGGGCCGCTGCCGTGCTCGCCGGCCGCCGCGTCGCGGTCCTCACGGGCGCCGGGATCTCGACGGACTCCGGCATCCCCGACTACCGCGGCCCGGACTCCCCGCCCCGCCGCCCGATGACGTACCAGCAGTTCGTCGGCGACCCTACCTTCCGCCGTACCTACTGGGCGCGGAACCACGTCGGCTGGCGGCACGTGCACCGCACCCTGCCCAACCCCGGGCACGAGGCGCTGGCGCGGCTGGAGGCGCGGGGCGTCGTCGTCGGCGTGGTGACGCAGAACGTGGACCGGCTGCACCAGGCTGCGGGGAGCCGCCGGGTCGTGGACCTGCACGGCACGTACGCGGAGGTGGTGTGCCTGTCCTGCGGCCGGCGCGTCACGCGGGACGCGCTCGCCGCACGCCTCGAGGAGCTCAACCCGGGCTTCGCCGAGTCGGTCGGCGAGGTCGCCGACGTCGAGATCGCGCCCGACGCCGACGCCGTCGTCGAGGCGACCGAGGGCTTCCGCGTCGCGGACTGCGGGTGGTGCGGCGGGATCCTGAAGCCGGACATCACCTACTTCGGCGAGCAGGTGCCGCCCGAGCGCGTGGCCGCCGCGTTCGCCCTGGTCGACGACGCCGACGCGCTCCTCGTGGCCGGCTCGTCGCTCACGGTGCTCTCCGGGCGGCGATACGTGACGCACGCGGCGCGCGCGGGGCGACCGGTCGTCGTCGTGAACCGCGGCGAGACGCGCGGTGACGGGCTCGCAACGGTGAAGGTCGACGCCGGAACGACGCCGACGCTCCTCGCGCTCGAGCGGCTCCTGCAGGCCTAGCGGCGATCCGCGAAGAACCCGCGCAGCAGCTCGCCGCACTCGTCGGCGAGCACGCCGCCGACCACCTCGACGCGGTGGTTCAGCCGGCGGTCCCGGACCAGGTCGTGCACGGAGCCGCACGCGCCGGCCTTGGGGTCCCACGCGCCGAGCACCAGCCGCGGGACCCGCGCCAGCACGAGGGCACCCGCGCACATCGCGCACGGCTCGAGCGTGACGAGGAGCGTGCAGTCGTCGAGCCGCCACCGGCCGAGCGCGGTCGCCGCCTCGCGC
>JAEZBT010000031.1 GCA_023426865.1 Actinomycetes bacterium | reverse complement strand
GATCGATCAGCATGGCGGCCTCCGTCGCCCCCGATTGTGACGCCGCTAAGGCGTGGGCTCAATCCTAGCGGGCGGATGGGATTGGTCGGAGCGGCGGGATTCGAACCCACGACCCCCTGTCCCCCAGAATGCGCTAGTGCGTTAGAAACACGAGCAATTATTGGACGAATGGACGTTTTAGTGTTCGTTCATTTTCAATAGCTTGCGAAATCAGTGGACGAACTTTTACGACGACGGTGGAAGTGCTCCGGCGTGCCTCCACCCGCCCGAAGTGGATGACACCTGCCAGCACATCTTGAGCCCTAAGCGGGAAGCGTCAGACGAGTAGCGATTTGAAACGCTTCTTGATCAAAATCTTTCGGGCGGTGATAAAATCGTCAAATCGATCCAGTTCCCAGAGACTCGGATCGTCTGGGATCAAGTGTTTTTCCAAGTACTTCGTGTCTTGCTTGATCCGCTCGCTAAACCAGTCTGATGGAAGCGTCGCTCCCTTGCCACCGGCACCGTTTTCTTCCTGAGACAGAAGCATGCAATTGGCGAGCTGATTTCGCTCTGCCTCCCTGTATCGCATGATGGGCCGTCCTGTGTCGGGGTTGACGACCTTCACGCCGCGCAAAACGCTTTGCGGAAAGATATGGTCTATCTGCGGCAGATTGTTTTCGTACGCAGGCGTGTAGTTGAAGTCACGGTACCAGATGTTGAACAGAAGGTGGATCGTGTCGGACCCATAGCCCATTTGCCACAACCGATCCTCGGTGATGTCCAAGGCGCGGCCACGTGAACGTATATCGTTAAAGACATCGTCGATTGAAAAATCGCCAGAGTCATCGATCAGCTTTACAAGGCCGTCCAGCAGGTTGTCGGGTTGACCACCAAAAGCGCCGCTTAACAGACAACGAAGAAGGTAGGTGTCGACGTCTTTTGCTTTTTTCCACTTCGGCTCTCGTGTGTATCGCAAATAAACGAGCGGGATGAGCACGAGATAGGAGGGGAGCGCCTTGTCGCAGCGAATGAATGTCTTGCCGCGCACAAAGTCCAGAACATCTCTGATGGCATTTACGATCTTATCCCAGTCTGCCTCGATATTTTCTCTAACTCCTTGGCTGCGAAACTTCTGTACCTCGTAACGGGCACCTTGCTTCAGCAACACCAAGCAGGTCTTGAGTATGAAGTCGCGATCGAAGTCGAAACCGTGCCTGTTCAAGGAGTCAAGCGCATCCTCCATCCGCTCATCGGCAACCTCCCAACTCGCGCTAAGAAGGGAGAAGAGGAGGTCGGACTTGCTGAGCTTTGTGCCACCTGAGTTGGCGCGAATGAAAACCTCGACCACATCATCTTCTGTGTAGAGCGTCGGGTTATCGATGCTGTCCAGCTCCTGATAGGTCACCGCTTCATCCATCTTGAACACCCGGTCTATCAGGCTGAGATGGTCGTCGATCTTGTTCTGCTGTTCAGTGCTGACGCTAACGCCGGCTCCAGCAACCACTTCCTCTCTCAGTTCACGAGCGCGTTTGGTCGTAAATACGAGCGCCTTGAACTTCACATATGGAAATTGCGCCTCCTCCGCAGAAAGAAATGCGAATTTGTACCGGATATCGTCGGGCGCTGAGACGTCGCCGCTAAGAATATCAAAGTACAGTTCTTTGCCATCGTAACTCCCGATCAAACCGATATAGAGGCTCTGCAGTCGCTGCTGGCCGTCGAGAACCAAAGATTTTTTCTTCTTGTCGGCGGGCACATAAAAATCACTGAGCCGCAACGTCGCCTTCCAATTGTCGATGAATTTTCTGCGGCGAATGTCGCTTGCGGTTTTCCAGACCAGCAACGTACTGATTGGATACTCGCGCATGATCGAATCGAATAAGCGGCAAATCTGTTCTTCGCTCCAGACGAACGGGCGTTGAATATTCGGCAGCCAAAAACCGCCGTCCTCATCGGAATTATTGATGAAGCTAACGATCTTCCGGATCGTGTGTTTTTGATTTTTCAAGGAAGCCCCCTCAGTCCGCCTGCTATGAATAACCTCGGCGACGGGAGGTCGTCTACGCCCGCGATTGCCTAGCACATGACGAATTGAGCCGGCGATGAGCATGGAGTGCTGTGCAATAGTTGCGTAGTCTCACCTCCGCGCGGCTTCTTCGGTTTTGAAAGATAGTGTGAAGCCAAGATCGCGATGTGTTCTGGGCCAATGCGTTCTCGCCACGAAGGTGCCCCCGGTGGGGCGGAGCACCTGGCGCGCGTTAGGCGATGAGCGAGCAAGACGCGGTGCGGCGCACTAAGCATCGCCAATGCGCGCGCGGCATTCCGGCGATTCATGGTTACTTCGTGGGTTAAGGCGATGCGATGCCGAATGGTATTGAAAATAGGACATGATGGCGGAGCGTTGAGCCATAGCGGAGCCGCCCGACTCGATCATGCACCCATGCAGCCACTGTTCCCTTGGATCGAATCGATCGGTGTGTAGAGGCCGCGCAGGATTGAACCAAACTGCCGCTCTTCTTCCCGCGGCGGAGAGATGCCACCGCAAACTTCCCGCAAGTCAGCGTAGAAGGCTGCAAAGGGCGCGACGACACGTGCTTGCAGGCTCATCTCAGAGGCGGCAACTTCGCCAATCGCGGTTTTAATCCGTTCGAACGCTATCTCGGTGGCTGCCTCTACGAGTTCCGGCGTTAATGATGTGTCCAAGGTTGGCGCAGACCTAGGCATCAGAAGCGCGGCGCGGTCGGCATCTCGATGCGCTCGCAGTCGCCTAGAAAGTAGTAGTCAAAATTCCCGTCGACTTCGATTGAGCCGCGTACGCGATCGATTCGGATACTCGGTTTGTTGAACAGGTTGAGGGTGAAGCGACCAGTGATCTCGGTCGGTGTGACGTTGAGCCGGTCCACGGTCCACCAGCCAGCATCTGAGCCTACATTGATCGGGGGCGTCATCACAGGTGGCATTCGTATGCGAGCGCCCGAGTCCATCAATTCGAAGCCGACGGCTGCTGTGGTGACGCTTTGGCCCGTCGTCGTTCCCTAAGCGCTCGTAGATTGGCCGGTGCTGTAGTTGTGGAACGTCGCGGTGGTGCCGTTGGCGTCTTGATAGGTACCTTGTCCCGAGCACGCCAAAGAGAGGTCGTCGGCGAATGCGTGCGACGCGATGGCGGCAAAAACTACGGCGGTTAGCAAAGCGCTTTGCATGTGTGGCTCCCCCTGGAGGGCCCAAAGAGTAGTGCAGCGAGCGAATTGCGAAAGAGGCGTGAGGCCGAAAACACGGATGATAAAATCACCCGTTCTTCGGCGGTGAAGCGGGAAAGGCCGCTTATGGGATTTGGCGGCAGAGATCACGCTTCCAAATAGACCTAACGCCATCACGCGCGCGGCGGCGGCGGCGGCGGCGGATCGCTCCAACGAGAGTCATTCGCCGAATAATTTCTCGAGTCTCGGCTGGGCACATTATTGCCATCCAGGTAGCGGCGATTTCGGCGCAACAAGCCCCAGTATTCTTCGCCGTCCATCGCACGAAATCTGACCGCGCCGGCACGAACAAGGATTCGGCGTAGCTCGTCATCGTCGAACCCGCCGAGCCGCGCCTTGATTTTATCGAAGCTTCGAAGCGCCCACTTCGGATGGCGCAAAAGAGCTAGCGCCACCGCCTCCGCTCGGCTCTCCAACATGAACTCGCGCTTCATTCTGGATGCAGTGGCGATCTGCGCCAATAGGCTGGTCAACAGCGCGACGAGCGCTGCGATGGTTGCTGGGTTTGAAATAATATCCGACCAGAGCATCCCCGCCTCCATTAGCCCTGACGATTGCCTACGGCATCACCCTCCCTTTTCAAGCCGGCGGTGCCATAGCGCTCAATCTTGCCAACGACGGCGACCCAAGTGGAAGCCATAAAAACGCGATTTCGTCGCGCAATAGGCATGCGCTGTCTGCTTTGCTGGAGGCGAGCGCGAAGGTCTCCTATGGGATCGAACGGCAGGGAAGGGGCTAACTACAGCCGCTTGAGCGAACGGGACGGCCGCTATGATTGGCCCTGTCGTGCCGGGTTAGTGCGCGCGCTGAACGGCTGCCTCAACGCAATGCTGGCGTTTGTTTGAGCCGGGACGAGGGCGGCGAAAGTTAGTACACGTGATCCGACGGCCTGCTAGCATCACCCGTCGGGGGTGGGCATGGACTGGCTCAGACAAACAGCGGCGCAGCTCCGCGAATGGCTGATGCAACAGGCGTGGCTCGACGGCTGGCAAACCAGCATCGCGCAGGCACCAGACTGGGCGCTTCTGGCAGCGGGGCCGGCCATGATGCTGCTAAGTGCGCTGGTCCTGCGGCTCGCCTGGCCGGGATCGCGAACATCTGAGACGTGTACGAAGCGCGAGTCGGCGCCAGCGCAATCGCGGCGCGCGCCTGAACCTCCGCACGTCGCGCCAATGCGGCCGACGCCGGCACAGCTTGTCGTCTCCCATACGACGACGCCGAAATTGGATGAAGAGGAAGACAACCGCTCGGTGCGCGTGTTTGTGTCATCGACGTTCCTCGACATGCAGCGCGAGCGCGATGAACTCGTGACCAAAACGTTCCCGTCGCTGCGCGCGAAGTACCGTGCGCGCGGCGTTGAGCTGTTTGAAGTTGATCTCCGCTGGGGCATCACCAAGGAGCAGCAAGAGCGTGGCGAAGCCTTGCCGACGTTGCTCGCGGAGATCGACCGTTGCCGTCCGTACTTCATTGGATTGCTCGGGGACCGTTATGGCTGGGTCCCGCCGCCGGCGGCGCTCACGGAGAAACTTAAGGCGGACTATCCCGTCCTCGCCGATGCGCAGGGTGCCAGTGTCACGGCGATGGAGATCATGCATGGCGTGCTCTCCGATCCAGACACCGCGGCGCGCGCGTTCATTTTCGAGCGCGATTCGAACTGGGATTGGCGCGCGAGTTTAATGGAGGCCGACCGCGCGAGCGCTGGCGAAGAACCTGAGGCGGCGCGCGCCAAGCTGGCGGACATCAAAGCCAGGATTGGCCAGAGAGCCCGCATCGAACCCTATACTCGACCAGAGGAGATCGGACCCAAGGTCACCGCGGCACTCGATGCGCTGCTGGAGGCGCGTTTCCCCGAGGCGGAGGCACCCGACGTCTTTGAGCAGACCGCGCGCCTGCATCGGGCCTATGCGCGCGAGCGGCGCGGCCTCCATGTCGGCGCCGAGGGCTACATACGCGATCTCAATCGCTGGATGGAGGCGAAAGACGCCGCGCCGCTTCTCATCACCGGCGCTTCGGGCAGCGGCAAGTCTACTCTGGTCGCCAACTGGCTGCACACGTGGCGCAAAGCGCATCCGAACGACATCGTCTTCGAGCACTATCTGGGGGCCTCTTCCGACAGCGCCGATCCGATGCTGATCATGCGAAGGCTTTGGGAGCACCTGAACCGCGCCGCAGGCGAGACCATTGCTCTGCCGGGCGACAATGCGGAACTGATGAATTTGTCGGCGGCGCTGGCGCAACGTCTGGCGCAGGTGGGTGTGGGCGCAGAGCGCAGCGGCATACGTGTGCTCATTGCACTCGACGGCCTCGACAAATTGTCGCGCGAGCAGAATTTGCGGTGGTTGCCCATCGCGCCGAGAGTGCATTGGCTGGCGTCGAGCCTTCCCTGTGAGGCTCAGACGGCGGCGTTGGCGCGCGGGTTTGCACCGCGCGATGTCAGGCCGCTTAGCGAGCAGGAGCAACGGGATTTCATCGCCGGGACGCTGGCGCGCTGGCGGCGCGCGTTGGAGCAACAACACATCGCCCGCCTCTTGCAGCCGGCAGCCCAGGAGCTTGCCGGTTCGCCGCTCTATCTGAGGACCGTATTGGAGGAATTGCGCGTTTCGGCCGACCATTCTCGTCTCACTGAGCGGCTCGAAGATTACCGAGGAGCGCGCGACATGTCCGACCTGTTCGATCGCGTTCTGAGGCGTCTGGATGAGGATTGCGAACCCGGCCTTGTCGCGACAACGCTGCCGCTGGTCTGGGCAAGCCGCGCCGGCCTAGAGGAAGCGGAAATTCTCGCCATCACCGGCGCATCGCCGCTCGCCTGGGCGACTTTACGTGATGGCCTGGGCGATGGTCTGCGTGACCAGCAAGGTCGAATCGCATTTGGCCATGATTATCTGGGTAAAGCTGTGGCGACGCGCTATCTCGGAGCTGATGAGGATGCTCGCGCTGCTCACCTAACTATCGCAGATCACTTCTCAAACCATCCTGATATCGGAAGGAGGGCTGAGGAATGGCCTTGGCAGCTCGCGCGAGCCAAACAGAACGCAGCTTTCGAGGATGCAGTATTCAGCATCGACAATGTAGCTTTGTTCTTGGAGCATGATTGTCGCGCGCGCCTGTTCGAGTACTGGTCGGACTACGACCGTAAGGGCAACCGGGCGATTGCGGCCTTCGCAAAGCGCTGGTCAACATATCATTCCGAGATCGAGGGGGCGCTGGAGCGCGAGAATACCGCTTACTTCAATCCGAAATATCTCGTTGTCCCCGAACTTTGTCGGCTTTTATTGCAACGAAGCGAACGCGGACCCTTCGCGGCAGAGGTGGCCCACTACTTTCTTGAGGTTCTGTCGCACAGCGACGAAATAGATGACGAGTTCAGGGGCAACCTTCTTAATGCGCTGCTGCTTGCGCGCGACACAGGCAATCCAGCACGTGCACTAGAAGTCCTTGAAGCGTTAAACTCGCGCTTCGGGCAGGAATGGCGCGGAAGTGGGCGCATCGCTCTCTCAATAGCTGGCTTGGAGGGTGATATTCGGGCGGCGCTCACCTCGCACGGCGAGGACGAGCTTGGCACTCAAGAAGCACTTCTTGAAAGAATGAGACGGGAACTTGGGCCAGATAATCGGTCCACATTGATACGGGCAAACAATTTGGCGGGCATGTACAGCAGCCTTGGTCGCCACTCGGACGCCGAAAGACTGCACCGAGACACTTTTGAACGCAGACTCCGAATACTGGGCGCAGACGCCGAGGATACACTCATATCGCTCAGCAACCTCGCGACTTCAGTTCTGGCGCAAGGACGGTACGATGATGCGGAAGCCTTGTTAAAAGCGGCGCTTACGGCGAAGGAGAGCACGCTCGGTGGCAACCATTATTCGACCCTGATATCCGCCTTCACCTACGCACAGGTGCTTATCGCATTGGGTCACACGCAACGCGCGAAAAGCATGCTGAGAGAAGTGGTTGACGCTGCCACCGAAGCCGAACTTACGCACGAGGCGTTTTTCAAGGGCGCGCAATCATTGTTGCGTTCACTCAACGGTCTTTGATCTCTATGACGCAAGCAATGCTTAGTACGAATGTCGCGAAGGTGTCTCTTTTTGACTGCGAGGCAACCAAGGCCTATCGGCCGCTATCGGCGAGTTCGAGCCATTGAAGCCCGCTCGGCTTGTGGTAAATTCGTTGGCCTCAACGCTGGCGGTATGTTGATGCTCATCGAGCGATGGCGGGCCGGCACCGCCGTGGCCCGTTGAGGTTGGGTCAGGTCAAGCTGGCTCAGCCCGCGTTCTTTTTCTTGAAGCGTTGGCGGAGCGCCTCGGCCACTGCGGCGCCGGACACGTAGGAGTGAACGATGCTCTGCACGTTCTGGAGCGACCAATCCACAAGTTGGGCGATCTCCTGATCGGTGAGATCCGTTTCGGTTTTTAGGCGCGTGACAAAGGTGCCCTTAGCATCGTGCAAGTGCCGGCCGATGCCCACGGTTTTTGCAATGTCTGAAACCAGCGTGCCGAAGCTGTGTGCGGTGTAGTTGCCGATGAGGAAGACATCGTCTGCGCCTCGTGCCTCTTGGCGGCGGGCGATCACCCGAGCCGCGCGCGACAGCACCGGCAATACGACCAGGCGCGCCTTCTTGCCTGAAGACTTTGCCCGGTTGCGGCTCTTAGAGGGCGTGTATTTGATCACGCCGGCTTCTTGGAGATGAATCCAGGCGAGTTTTGCGAGATCGGCGCGCCGCATTCCGGTATCGAGCGCAAGCAACAAGGCGTCGCGCGCGTTTGCCAACCTGCGGATCATGGCGATGCGCCGTGTATTTAGGCGCGGCGAGCCGTCCGCTCGCCGCTTGGGGTAGAACTTCCCATCCGCCTTTTGGTCGAGCACGAGGGCAGGCTCTTCGCGCCAAACACGGTCAATCTCCGCCTTGATGTGCGCAAGATAGGCTTCGACATGGGCTGGCTCCCAGATCAGGTCAGAACGGTCGCTGGCGTAGACGTCCGGAATGCCGATGGCCGGATTGCGACTCAGGTTGCCCTGACGCACGTGCCAGCTGAGCGCTGCGCTGAGGACGTCCTTGCAAGCGTCGGCGGTGCGCGCGCCATGCTTCTCGACTAGAGTATCACGCCATTTGGTGATGATCCCTGTCGCATTCGCGGCCTTCAGCGCCGCTGTCCGGGCTTTGCCGAGCGCGGTCTCCTTTATCCGCTGAATGAGGCGCACACGCTCGCGCTGCGTCGACTCAGCTTTGGCTTTAAACTCAGAGGACCGCTCCCAGGCGTTGAAGAGCCCGCAAACCGTGTCGAGTGCGGGCGCGCCCTTGACGAGGGCGTTGTAGCGCTCACGCAGATTATCCTCGTCAGCCTCAATGGCCCGGTGGCATTCGGCCAGCGTTGAAGCCTTGTAGGTCCCGAGAACGGGCGCGCCTTTCGCTCGGCCGAGCGTAAGGCGGACATACCAGACGCCATTGCTCTGTTTCTGCGTACGGCGAGCCTCAGGAAGCGCCAACAGCCGCCTCCAATTCTGCAGCCGCTTGCGCGATCTCGTCTTCTTCAGTTCGGGCGTATTTCGCACCTGTAAATCGCACGGCGCCGTCGGGGGAGAAAGTCACTGCGCCGACGCGAGCAATTCCAGCTGCACGGGCGAGATTGGTCAAGTGTGCGATCTGTTTAGGGGTAGGATAGCGGCGTCTGGTCATAAGCCACCAATTGCATGGCGCGTGCATGTTGTGAGCCGCGAGTTTGCTCTTGTCCCGGGTACAAGTGACTGAGCTGCCGCCGATTCATTGGACACCCGCCTAAAGGGGGCGGCTTCGGCGTTCGGAGGAAATGCTCTTGTCCCTGGGACGAATCCAACAAGGGGGTAGCGAACCTTGTGTTCGTGGATGATCTGAACAACTCCTCAAACGGAGCTTAAAACATCGTGCAAATTTTCGCTAAGAACGCGCCGCTCTACTGGGCGGCGAACCTCCCCGTCATTCCGCTTCGCGTGAAGCACAAGGCGCCGGTGCCGGTCGGCTGGCAGGTTTTCTGCTCGCAGATGCCCGAGAAGGACACGCAAGACGCGTGGGTGCGCCAGTACGCCGACGGCAACGTCGGTCTGCCGCTTGGTCCGTGCTCGGGCCTCGTCGCTATCGACCTCGATACCGACGACGAGCGGATCACCGCGTTGATCGAACGCCTCATTCCGCCGACGCCGTGGGTGCGCCGGGGTAAGAAGGGCGCGGTGTATCTCTACAAGTCGCCGATTGGTGCCGATCACCGAACGTTCCGCATCAAGGACATCAACGGCGCCTCGATTGTCGAGTGCTTGGCCAAAGGCACGCAGATCGTGCTGCCGCCGTCGATCCACCCTGACACGATGATGCCGTACACGGCGACGATGCCGCTGTGGGAAGCGTTGGCGAAGCTGCCGCCGCTGCCGCGTGACATCGAGACGATCATCCGGGGCGCGCTCTCGGACGCCGGCATCGAGCTTTCGACGCGCGGCAGCGCTAAGATGGTCGAGTGGGTTGCTTCCGGCGCCCGTGACAGCTCGATGACGAGCATCGCCGGTCTGCTGGCGCGCGCCGTGCTGCGTTCGGAGCGCACGCTGGCCGAAGCGTTCGGCGAAATCGAGACGTGGATCGCCAACTTCACCGAGAAGGTGGCCGGTGACTCGCTCGATCCGCAGAAGGCTCGCTCGAAGATCATCGAGTTCATCAAGCGCGACATCATGGAAGGCAAGAAGGCGCTTCCCGTCGGCTGGGATGAAGGTCTGTCGGACGAAGAGCGCGCCGCTGCGGCCAAGGAGTTCGGCGAGGACAGCGAAGAGTGGACCTTTGCGCGCTGTGTCGAGTATCTCGACCTGCAGTTCGAGCTGCACGACCGCAAGTCGCCGCTGCGTATGAAGGCTGTCGACGACGTGCTCGGCCGCATCTCGGGTTCGGCGACGATGTCGTCGCTCGAGAAGGAGCAAATCCTCAACCACATCAACGGCTGTTCAGGCAAGGCCGTGACGATGTCGACGCTGCGCCGGCGGCTCACCGAGCTTGAGCGCGGTGAACTTGAGGGCACTGACCATACGCAGATCGCACGCGCTCTGCTGAAGGAGCTTGAGCGCTTCGGTGAAGTTCGCATGGAAGGCGACCGCTACTGGCAATGGCGCGGTTCGCACTGGGAGGTGATCCACGAGGCTACGATTTTGGAGATCATCGCCACCGAGTTCGGCTCGATGTCTGCTGCGCGCCGCTACTCGGATCACAAGGGTGTGCTGAAGGTCGCTGAGAACCTGATGAAGAAGGGCCTCAAGGACTCCAACCTTGTCGGCATCAACTTCGCCAACGGCTTCCTCACCGCCGATCTCGTGCTGCACCCGCATCACCCGAGCCACGGCTGCACCTACTCGCTGCCGTATTGCTACGAGCCGGAGAAGGTCGGTGCGCCGCATCGCTTCTTCTCGTTCCTGCACGATTGCTGGGGCGCTGATGAAGACTACCAAGACAAGCTGAAGGCGCTTCGTCAGGCCATCGCGGTGACGATGTTCCAGCAGGCGTATCGCTTCCAGAAGGCGTTCTGCCTCTTCGGCGTGCCTGAAAGCGGCAAGTCGGTGATGAAGGACATTTTGCTGGGCCTGATGCCGGAAGGCGCGGTCTGCACCGTTCCACCACACAAGTGGGATGATAAGTTCTTGCCGGCGCAGATGTTCGGCAAGCTCATCAACTATTGCGGTGAGCTGTCCGAGCACGCGATGATCGACGGCGCCGCCTTCAAGGCGGGTATCGACGGCGACGAGATCGCGGCGCAGCACAAGAATCGGCCGATCTTCCATTTCAGACCGACCTGTGCGCAGTGGTTTAACTCGAACCACATCCCACGTTCGCGCGACTCGTCGGCGGGATTCACGCGGCGATGGCTCTTTCTCTGTTTTACTAAGGCTGTGAACAAGTCAGAAAAGATCGTCGGTCTTCAATACGAAATTCTTGCCGAGGAGCGTGAAGCCATCGCTGTCTGGGCAGTGCAGGCAATGCCGGAGCTGGTGGCCAATCATGGCTATGTTGAGCCGACGTCGCATGTTGCGCTCGTCCAGCAAATGGGCAATGCGAACAATTCGGTGCGCGAGTTTATCACATCAAGCGGTCAGATTGTGTTGGTTCCCGGTGCGCGTACTTCCGAGCGGGGGCTGTACGAGGTCTATTGGACGTTCGTCAACCAGGTTGCGCGGTCGAAGCCGGTTAGTTCGAAGGTTTTTAGGGCACGCATGGATGAGTTGCAGAGCGAGTGCGGTTTTCGGCGCGTCTTCGAGCCGATCTCTGGTCAAGCTGATGCCGTCTTCTACGACGGAATCAAAATCGCGGCTGTAATGAGGGTCGCCGCCTGACCCATAGCTTGCGGGCTGAACCAAGAGAGGCGGCGAGCGACCTCTCCTGGCGGCCGCTGCGACGGCTTTTGCTTGAGGCCGTTCGCAGTGCGCTCGGTCTTTGCAGAATGCTTGTCCATTGCTACCAACACGTGGGCAATGGAGCGGGCTGGTGCGGCTGGAAGAACTGATCAAAGGACTGAGTGTGAAGGGCCTCGCCTCACGTGGCCTTTCTGAGATCGTTTCAGCCGACTGGTTGAGCGAGGATCAGCTGCGCGTATTCTTCCGGTCCGAGAATGGACCGGAAGAACGCGTGTTAACCCGCGCTGACGAAGCGCGGCTCGAAGTGGCGCGCGCTGTGCGCCCATTTTCGTTCAGCGCCGATGCGGAGGACTTCCGTCTCGCTGCCGAAGCGCGACGCATCCGGCTAGCGCATTTGTTCGATCCTTATCTCGCCCTGACAAGTTCGCCGATCGAGGCGCTGCCGCACCAGATTACGGCGGTCTATGGCGAGATGCTGCCGCGCCAGCCGCTGCGCTTCTTGCTCGCCGATGACCCTGGCGCCGGCAAGACCATCATGGCCGGGCTCTTCATCAAGGAGCTGATGCTCCGCGGGGACTTGAAGCGCTGCCTCATCGTCGCCCCTGGCTCTCTGGTTGAGCAATGGGAGGACGAACTTCGTGAGAAGTTCGATTTGCGTTTCCACATCGTCAGCCGCGAGATGATCGAGTCCTCTTACCAGGGAAATCCCTTCCGCGAGCACGACAAGCTGATCTTGCGTCTCGACATGGCGTCGCGGTCCGAAGAAATGCAGGCGCTGATCGAAGCTGCACCAGACTTCGATCTGGTCATCGTCGATGAAGCGCACCGCATGTCGGCCAGCTATTTCGGCAATGAGGTCAAGCGCACTAAGCGTTTCTTGTTCGGGCTGAAGCTGGGCCAGAACGCGCGGCATCTCTTGCTGATGACGGCCACCCCGCATAACGGCAAGGAAGACGAGTTTCAGCTCTTCCTCTCCCTCCTGGATCATGACCGCTTCGAAGGCCGGCCGCGTGAAGGCGCGCGGGCCGCGCGGCCGGCCGATCTGATGCGGCGCATGATCAAGGAAGAACTCTATTGGTTCGATGGCCGGCCGCTCTTTCCGGAGCGACGCGCTTATACGGTGAGCTACAAGCTCTCGGACGCCGAAGCCCAGCTCTATAGCGGCGTCACTGATTATGTGCGCGAGGAGATGAATCGCGCCGATAACGCCGGCGAAGGTCGAGCGCGCAACAATGTCGGCTTTGCGCTCATGTCGCTGCAGCGGCGGCTTGCGTCCTCGCCGCGAGCGATCTGGATGTCGCTGAAGCGCCGGCGCGAGCGGCTGCAGGCGCGCTTCGAAGAGGAGCAGATCAGGGCGCGCGGTCAGCTCAGCCAGCCGCTGAAGGGGCCGCTCAACGATCTTGAGGCCGCCGACATCGAAGAAATGCCGGAGGAAGAACTCGAAGACCTCGAAAACGAGGCCATCGACACGGCGTCGACAGCGCGGACGCTGGACGAACTCGCGGCTGAGATCGCCATCGTCAAGAACCTCGAAGAGCGCGCCTATGTGCTTTGCCGCAGCGGCGAGGACGCGAAGTGGTCGCAGCTGGCACAGATTCTCAACCAGCCGCCAGTGCACGATCCGGAGACAGGTCGACAGAAAAAGATCCTCATCTTCACCGAGCCGCGCGACACGCTCGAATATCTGCAGGACAAGATCGTCGCTCGCCTCGGCGATCCAGAAGCGGTGAAGGTCATTCATGGCGGCGTGCCGCGCCAGCAGCGCCGGGCCGCGGTGGCGGCGTTCAATGATGACCCAAAGGTACGCGTGTTGATCGCCAACGACGCCGCTGGCGAAGGCGTCAACCTGCAGCGTGGCGCCCACCTCATGGTCAATTACGACCTGCCGTGGAATCCGAACCGGTTGGAGCAGCGCTTCGGCCGCATCCACCGCATCGGCCAGACCGAGATGTGCCACTTGTGGAATCTCGTGGCCGGCGAGACGCGCGAAGGCGCGGTTTATCAACGGCTCTTGGAGAAGCTGGAAGAAGCGCGCAAGGCGCTTGGTGGCAAGGTCTATGACGTGCTGGGCGAGCTGTTCGTCGAGCGCAAGCTGCACGACTTGCTCTTCGAAGCTGTGCGCGAAGGCGAGCGCGAGGAGATCCGTGCCAAATTATTCGAAGTGGTTGAGGGCGCGGTCGACCAGCAACGGCTGAAGGAGCTGACCGAGCGGGCGCAGCTTTCGGCGGAATCGTTAAGCCCAGCTCGGGTTGAAGAGCTGCGCCTGGAAATGGAGCGCGCGGCGGCGCAGCGACTGCAGCCGCACTACATCCGCGCCTTCTTCATGGAGGCGTTCCGCCGTCAAGGCGGTATTCTTGAGCCGCGTGAGCAGGGGCGCTGGGAGGTCACGCGGGTGCCGGCGCGAGTGCGCATGCACGATCATGTCGCCGGCTCGGGCGATCCGGTGCTGGAGCGCTACCACCGCGTTTGTTTCGACAAGGGCTTCCGCAAACCGAGCGCGCAGGACGCTGACGCTGCGCTTGTCGCGCCTGGCCATCCGCTGCTCGAAGCCACCACCGATCTCACGCTCGAAGAGTTTGGGCCCGCCCTCCGCGAGGGCGCGGTCCTGGTCGATGAGAATGATTGGGGCCAAACGCCGAAGCTGCTCATCATGGCCGAGCACGAGATCCGCGATGGGCGCATGGCGGCGGATGGCACTGCGCGCATCGTCTCGAAGCAGCTTCAGTCGGTGTACCTAAAGCCGGATGGTGCGGCGCAGATCGCTGGCCCCGCGCCTTATCTCGACCTGCGCGCCGCGAGGGCGGAGGAGCAGGACGTCGTCTCCAGCTTAGTCGAGGCCGATTGGTTGACCGGCGATCTCAATCAGCGCGCAGTGCAGTTCGCGGCTCGGACGCTAGTGCCTGAACACTTGGAGCGGGTGCGTGAGCGTCGCCTCTCGCACCTGAAGAAGGTCGAGGACGAAGTTCGCGAGCGTTTGAAGCGCGAAATCCGGCATTGGGACGCTCGTGCGGCCAAGCATCGCCAGGCGGTGATGCAAGGCAAGGATGAGACGCTAGCGCTGCGAAAGGCTGAGACACGCGCTAATGAACTCGGGCAGCGTCTGGAAATGCGCCTGGCCGAGATCGAGCGCGAGCGCGACATTGCTGCGCTCCCGCCTCGGGTGCTGGGCGGCGCGCTAGTGGTCCCCATCGGTCTCATTCAGACGCGACTCGCGCCGACGAAGGTGGATGGTTTTGCTGAGGAGACGGCCGAGGTCGAACTCATTGCTATGCAGGCGGTGATGGACGCCGAGCGTGCGGCTGGCCGCTCGCCTGTGGATGTTTCGAAGTTCAATCGAGGCTGGGACATCGAGAGCTTCACGCCGAACGGCAAGATGCTGTTCTTGGAGGTAAAGGGCCGCATTGTCGGCGGCAGCGACGTGATCGTCACCCGAAACGAAATGCTCAAGGCGCGCAATGCGGGCCGGCAATATCATCTGGTGGTCGTGCAGGTGGAGAATGGCTTTGCCCGCCAGCCCGTCTATATCGCCGATCCGGCGGGCCATTTCTGGTTCGAGGGGGAGTTTCGCGACACCTGCCGACACTACGCGCTAAAGGATCTGCTGGCGGTGGCCAATCCCTTGCCGGACCTCGGTTTCTGAAGTGGCGCAAGGGCCGCGCTCGCTTTTGCGGCGGCCATGACGGATACCTTTGCGATGAACGATTCCACCGCCCAGGTCCGCAGAAAGCTGATCGAGCATTCGTTGCCGCTCGATGCGATCAACGCCGCGTCGAGCAGGGAAAAATCGGTTCGGCACGGCCATCCCTCCACGCTGCACTTGTGGTGGGCGCGTCGGCCGCTGGCGGCGTGCCGCGCGGTGCTGTTCGCGCAGCTGGTGGATGATCCTTGCGCGTGGCCGGACCGGTTCCCGACCGACGAAGAGCAGGAACGCGAGCGGCGGCGGCTGCACAAGATCATTGAGGACATGGTCGAGTGGCCGAAGTCGGATGCGGCCGATCAGGCGCGGTTCGAGCGGGCCATCGAGGCGGCGCGTTGGGAGATCGCGCGTTCGGTGGCGTGGGGCCTCGGTGAAGACCCGCCGGCGAAGGACAAGCCGGGCGACGTGCTCGCTTGTCTGCAGACCAAGGCGCCGCCGGTCTACGATCCGTTCTGCGGAGGTGGCTCCATTCCGCTCGAAGCGCAGCGATTGGGGCTCCGCGCTTACGGCTCGGACCTCAATCCGGTGGCCGTACTCATCACCAAAGCGCTGATCGAGTTTCCGCCGAAGTTCGCCGGCCTGCCGCCGGTGCATCCCGACGCCAAGGATGAAGTGCGCAACTGGAAAGGCGCGCAGGGCCTTGCCGAGGACGTGCGGCGCTACGGCAAATGGATGCGCGACGAAGCGGAGAAGCGCATCGGCAAGCTCTATCCGAAAGCCAAGCTCTCGGATGGCTCGGAAGCGACCGTCATCGCGTGGCTGTGGGCGCGCACGGTGGCTTCGCCCGATCCTGCGCTCAAAGGCGCGCACGTGCCGCTGGCGGCCTCGTTCATCCTGTCGGCGAAGAAGGGCAAGGAAGCTATCGTCGTTCCGGTGAAGGATGTGAACGCCAAGGACGGCTGGCGCTTCGAGGTGAAGGCGAGCGGCGTCAGCAAGGACGAATTGGACAAGGCCAAAGACGGGACCAAGTCAGGGCGCGGCGCCAATTTCGTCTGCGCGCTGTCCGGCGCGGCGATTGACGGTGATTACGTCAAGGCCGAAGGCAAGGCCGACGGGATGGGCGCACGGCTCATGGCGATTGTCGCCGAGGGCAAAGGTGGGCGCGTCTACCTTGCGCCGACGTCGGAGCACGAGACCGCGGCGGAGGTGGATCGTCCCGCAGCGCCTGGGCTTGAGCAAACGTTGCCGAACGACCCGCGCAACTTCTGGACCGTGCAATATGGGCTGGATACTTTCGGCAAACTTTTCACGGCGCGCCAACTCACGGCGCTTATGACGTTTTCGGATTTGGTCGGCGAAGCGCGCGAGCGCGTGCTGACCGACGCCCGCGCCGCCACGCCGCTCGCTGCTCGCAACGACGACCCCCCGCTCGCCGAAGGCGGCCTGGGCGCCGTGGCTTATGCGGATGCTGTGGCGACGTATTTGGGAATCTCCGCTTCCAAGATGGCAGCGTTTCTGACCAGTCAAAGTCGGTGGCGCGCTGGGGAGGATAAAACCGCGCCGGCATTCGGGCGACAGGCGCTGCCAATGGTATGGGACTTTGCGGAGATCAATCCCTTCGCGGGTGCGGGCGGCGACTTCCTCGGTGTTGTGACTGGAGGGGTTGGCTTCCTGCGAAATTCGACAACCGTGCCCGGTTTCGCGGTTCAGAAAGATGCACCTAAGAACGACTTCTTCCCCGACGTTGTGATCAATACGGACCCGCCGTACTACGACAATATCGGATACGCGGACCTGTCCGACTATTTCTATGTGTGGCTTCGCCGAACGCTTGGATCACAGCATCCCGCTCTTTTTCGGCGGCTTCTCTCTCCCAAGAATGAGGAGCTTGTCGCGACGCCATATCGTCATGGAGGCGCAGAGAGCGCCGAGCAACACTTCATGTCGGGAATGCGCTTGGCACTAAGCGCCATGAGGCGCGTCTCGCAAGATACGCCACTTGCCATCTACTACGCGTTCAAACAATCTGAAAGCGGCGTCGATGGGGTGACTTCGCCCGGGTGGGCCGCATTTCTCCAAGCGGTTGTCGATAGCGGGCTCCAAGTGGATGGCACATGGCCAGTGCGTACAGAGATGGCCACTCGTCAAATCGCGTCTGGCACAAACGCATTGGCATCGTCGGTAGTACTTGTCTGCCGTAAGCGGTCAGACAACGCGCAAGTCGCCAGCCGCCGTGATTTTCTACGTGAGCTGAAGCCGGTGATGGCTGAAGCAATCCTCGCGCATCAGAAGGCTGGCATCCCATTACCAGATCGCCGCCAGGCCGCCATCGGCCCGGGAATCGGGGTGTTCTCGAAATATGGGATGGTGCGTGAGGCCGATGACAGCGCCATGCGCGTCTCGACGGCGTTGGCGCTGATCAACAAGGAGATCGACGCGCTCTTGGCCGAAGGCACGGAAGAGTTGGACGCCGAGACGCGCTTTGCGCTCGAATGGTATCAGCAGCACGGCTACGAGGAGAAGAAGGGCGGCGCGGGCTCAGCCATCACCCAGTTGCAGGCGTTCAATCTGACCGAAACAGGTATCAACGCGTCCGGTCTCTTCCGCGCCAAGGGCGGCAACGCCAAACTGCTGACACGCGAAGAAATGCACGAAGCGACGTTGGAGCGCTACGGCCAGCCGTGGCGGCCTTCCATCGACCAAACCGTGACCGTCTGGGAGTTGGCCCAGCACATGGCGCGCACGCTACGCGCCGAAGATGGCGGAGTGGACGAAGCTGGTCGGCTACTGGCGGAGAAACGCGAGTGCGGTCCAGACGTGCTCCTCGTTGCCGAGCGAATGTTTGAGCTTGCTACGAACAACCGGAAAGACAGCGAAGAAGCGCTAATCTGGAACGAGCTGCAGACAAGCTGGCCGCACATCGAAAGCGCCGCCGACCGCGCGGCTGAGGCCGGAATTGGCCCCGCACCGGCGCAGGGCGAATTGGACATCTAGGAAAGACGATGACTACAAACCGCGAGCGCATTGGCGACATGCTCCGTCTGATTGAGACGGGCGTGCAGCCGGCTGTCGAGAAGTACATGAAGGCGTCGTTCGGCGCAAGCTGGCGGGATCACGCCCGCGTGCCGAAGTCGCTGAGCGCGGCCGCCGACCTCGACGCCCACGCGCTGCTCTACATCATCGTCAACAATTGGCGGGACGGATTCGAACAGAAACTGAAGGCCGAACTGCGCGACGCCGCATCCGCCGCGCTCGCCGGCCGCAACAAGTTCTCGCATGGCACCGGTCCTATCGAGGACATGCTCGCGCTCCGCGCGCTCTCTGGCGCGATGGATTTGTTGCACGGCCTTGGCGCGAACAAGGAGAGCGCGGAAGCCAAGGCCCACGTCGATGCGTTGATTGCGAAGCTCGCGCCGACGCGTAACGGCGCCGAAGGCGCGCGGTCACCACTGACGCTGATGGCGCCTAAGGCGTCAGAGCCGTCCGCGCCATCGCAAGCCGACATGTTCGCCGGTGGCGGCGTCGAGGGCCTGACGCCCTGGCGCATCGCATGTCCGCCACGCGACGACGTGCTTGAGGGTCGCCTCAACAAGGATGCGTTCGCCGCTAATCTTGCTGCAGCCGACCGAGGCGAAGGCGCCGAAACTTATTCTGACGCCGTCGCCTTCTTCAACGCGACGCACGTTACGCACGGTCTGGAGATCGCACTGAAGAGCGCCGCGCAACGACTGAAGAGCGGCGGCGGCCCCTCGACCATCGGCCTGCAAACCAATTTCGGCGGCGGCAAGACCCATACGCTGCTTTCGCTGTTGCATCTGACGCGCCTGAAATCACTCAAGGGCATCGACACGCTTGGCTCGCTGCAAAATGATTTGGCCGGGCTGCCGCCAACGAAAGCGGCGGCGTTCGTCGGCACCGATAAAGGCCCGGACATCCCACTCGAAATGGTCAGCGGCCGTCCCGTGCGCACGCTTTGGGGTTATCTCGCTTATCGACTCGCCGGCAAAGAAGGTCTGGCCGTAGTCGAGCCGGCCGAGAACGCGAACACCAATCCCGGCGCGCAAGCATTCAAGCGCGTGTTCGACATGGCCGGCCCGTCACTCGTGTTGCTCGACGAGTTGGTCGCCTATGTGCGCCAACTCTCTGGCGCGCGGTTCGAAGCGCACATCTCGTTCCTGCAATCGCTCACCGAAGCGGCGGCGCTGTCGAAGAACGTGCTTATCGTTGGCTCTTTGCCGGAATCCGACATCGAAGCCGGCGGCGGTGAGAAAGGGTTGGAGACGCTGAGGGCGCTCGAAAAGCTGTTCGGCCGCACACAGTCGGCCTGGCAGCCGGCGCAAGGTTCGGAGACCTACGCCGTCATCCGCCGGCGTTTGTTCCAGGATCTCGACGAGAACGGAGAGAAGGCACGCAAGCGTACGGTCGAAGCCTTCCGCAAACTCTACCGCCAGCACGGCGGTGACTTTCCGCCGTATGCGGCGGAGAAAGACTACGAAGAGAAGATGGCCGAGGCCTATCCGGTCCATCCGTATCTCTTCGATAAGCTGGCGACCGATTGGGGCGCGCTCGACAAGTTCCAGCGTACGCGCGGTGTGCTCGCATTGCTGGCTCGCACCATCTACGCCAGCTATCGCGATCGCAGCGACGAGCCGCTGATCCTGCCCAGTTCTCTGCGCATGAATGACCCTGAAGTTCGTGGCGCACTTATCGAGCCCCTGCAGGGCCCGATCTGGGGTTCGATTATCGACGGCGAAGTCGATGGCGACACCTCGCTGCCGGCGAGAATGGAAACGAGCCGTCCGCGTTATCGTACCGAGCAAGTCGTGCGGCGTGCGGCGCGGGCGGTGTTCGTTGGCACCGCGCCGCGCGGCGATGCGCGTGGTGGCCTCACTGGGCCGGAGCTGCGGCTGAGCTGCGCTACCCCCGGCGAGCAAGTCTCAGTGTTCGGCGATGCGTTGCGAGAACTCTCTGAGCGCGCCAGCCACCTTTATGAGTCCGAGGGGCGCTATTGGTTCGGGCCGCAAGCCACGCTCAACAAGGAAGCCGACAACCGCGCGGCCGACATCGACGCCGACCGCGTCGACACGGAAATCGTGAAGCTGTTGAAGGAGGACGAGCGCCAAGACCGCGGCCGTTGGTCCAGCGTGCCCGTTGCGCCCCATCCGCCCACGGATGTCGCGGACGAACCTTTGACGCGCTTGGTCGTGCTGGGGCCGGATGCGCCCTACGTGGCGGGGGGCGGCTCCGCGGCGGACATCGCGGCGCTCGACGCGGTCACGCGCCGCGCTGGAGGCCAACGCCGTTTTCGCAACGCACTTGTCTTCCTTGCAGCCGACCAGAAAGGTTTGGATGAAGCGCGCCGCACCGTGCGGCGCATGCTCGCTTGGGACGACATCGCCAAGGATCAGCGGCTCGATCTCCGTGACAGTCAGAGGCAAGACGCGCTGTCGCGTGCAGGCGAGGCGCGGCGCGGCGCTGTCGCGGCGGTGCGCAAAGCATGGAGCCATCTGCTCGCGCCACATCCGGCACAGGATGATCCGGCGCGGATTGAGATCGAGCGCTCCGGCGTAAAGGCGACCGGGCAGAACTCAACACCCAAGGCGGCGTGGGATAAGGCTGCTGAAGAACACGCGGTCCTGCAGCAACTGGGCCGCGCTTCGTTGCTCGATCGCTTGAAGCAGCTCTGGCCGGCGGACCGCGACGACCTTGAACTGGATACGCTGCGGGACTGGTTCTTCGAGTTTCCTTACATGGAACGGTTGCGCGACGACGAAGTGTTGGCGGAGGCCGTGAGCGCAGCCGTCGCCGACATCTCCGACGAAGGCCTTGCGCTGGCGCTGGGCAAAGATGCGAACGGCGCCTATGTCGGTTTGCAGTTCCGCAAAAGCGTGCAGCCGCGTTTCGGCGTGGGCGCGCTACTGGTGCGCAATGCCGTCGCGAAGAGCTATGCTGCGGAACCGGGCGCGCCGCAGCCGGCCAGTGGTGTAGGCGGGACCGTCAGCGAAATGCCTGTTGGTGCGCCTTCTGGCGGGCTTGCAGGCCGCGCCAGACCGCGCCGCTTCGTCGGCGTCGTCGAACTCGACTCTCTCCGCGGCCTCGCTAAGGCCGGCCAAGTGTTCGAGAGCGTCGTGAGTGAGCTAGACCGGGCGTCTGGCGCCAAACTCCGCATCACGCTTGAGATCCATGCCGAAGCCAGCGACGGCTTCCCTGAGGACGTGGAAGCCGTTGTGGCGGACAACGCTGCCACGCTGGGGTTCAGTGACAAGCGGTTCGATTGATCGCAGCACAGGAGCGCTCGGCGTCGTGATGGGCGCGGACTGGATCGCCAGCGCTGATATGTGAACGGACAGGCTGGAGCAAACAGACGCTCCGTCGGCGCGTCGCGGCAGGCAAGTTTCCGCCCAAGATCGACCACGATCGCTGGATCCGCGCTGACGTTGAAGCGCACCTGTCAGGAAAGAAGGCCACAGTTGTTGACGACGGCGAAGGCTGGATCGTCGACCATGAGGCGATTAGCCGGGAACTGGCGAAGTTGAACGCTCGCGCACGAGTCGTCCCCCGAAAAGCGTCGCTGATCCCGCCGTCGAGGTTCAGGGTTCCTGATCGTCCCAATAATCTGAGCTGAGCTGCCGCATCTCCTCGACCAGTTCGTGGGTTGGCATTTCCGCCAAAACGATCTCGTCGGCGCGGACTGAGATAATATTGGCTTCGTCATCCCTGAAGTTGAGAAACAGGTCCGAGCAATCTTTGTGGTCCTCTAAATCGGAGAAGGCGCCGCCAAGCTGCCCGACGTCAATGTCCAAAGCTGGGATCGTGAAGGGCTCGTCGCGTCCCTTGATGAAGACTCGCAGCGACCCGTAATGGCGCTCAAGCGCGCCGATCTGGTGTCTGACGCCCGGCATGAGCGACGTGCCGTCTTGCTCGACCGTGCTTCGCTGAATTTGCCTTGTGTTCACGTAAATCTCGCGCCCGCACGAATTAAAGGCGATGAATGGGTTCCCGCATCGATCTTCCAAGGTCGCTGCAACGCGCAGCGCGTCTTCGTAGTCAACGAGATACTCGATCGGATCCTCTAAGCCGTGCAGGAGAAATTCCAAGTACCAAGTAGGTGCTGGCGCGTTGAGGTCGAACCCGAGCCGCAGCCATTCGAGAAGGGATTCGTCGCGGCCTCCTGGGGGCGGTTTGGCGCCCGGAAATACGGCTCCGAATGGCTGTTCGAGCGCTTTTGCCGCCGCCAAAGCGATGCCTGGACCGACCTCCCGTCCTTTCTCCAGCCGAGCAATTTGCTCAGGGCTGGTGCCGATGCGGGCGCCAAGCTCCCGCCGGGTGAGGCCGAGTTGTTCGCGAATTTCCGCGATCCGATTGGCCTGCGCTGGAGTGGCATTGGTGTTTGGCATTGGGTGAGCATCGCTAGAGATGTACTTCATCAGGAATGTGATTTCCTCGGGCACAGGCACCTTCGCGGCGACGAGCCGGTCACGGATCTCTGTGAGGATTCCTGCGCCTTCTGGATTGACGGCCAGGAAGTGCGCGGGATTGTCCTGGGGAGCATAGTTCATTTCAAACATGGCTGTGAGTTCGGCGCCGGCGCGGGCAAGAAGTTCGAGATCAGAAGACGCCAAGGATAAGCTCTCCGCTGTGCAAAGGTACTGGTGAGCCGGTCACATATGACCGGGTCTAGACTCGCGCAAGAGGGCAGAGGAAGAACTCGCCGATTTTTTTTTGAAGGGCAGGCGTGATGAAGGCGATCAAGAACGAAGCCGATCTGGCAACGCGCCTCTCCAGCTACCTGAAGGCCCATATCGATGATGTGGGATTGACCTATGCGGAGGTTGCCGAACGACTTTCCAAGCACGGCTTGCCTGGCGAAACTGGCGAGTCTGTTCGCGCCAAGCTGAAACGCGGGACGTTCCCTGCGACATTCATGATCGCGCTAGCCGCCGCGTTGGGCCTGACGCAGATCGACGTCAGGAAAATTTAGAGGAGGTCCAGCGCTACGCTGGCGCCAGTTGCGCGTACGCTTCGGCGATGATGTCGTCAGCGAAGCTCAAACCCAGGTTCGCCATACGGGCGATAAACTCCGTCTGACCAGGCCGCGGCCATTGCTCGTCGATGAGTTCGATCACTTCGGCGATTTCGTCCGCCCTGGAGGGCGCCGGGGGCTTGAAGAGTGTGGCCGGCAGCGGGGTGTCTGCGCCATATCGATTGGTGCGATAGGGGATCAGCTCATAATGGGTTGGGTTCACGCAACGTGGGTTTGCGCAGGTGCGACGTGGCGAGCGGCCATCGTGCAACGGTTCGCCGCAGGCAATTTCGAATAGCACCCGTACGACCTGTTCGCTTTTTCCAGCGCGCCAAATTTGTGCGGACCGTTGCGCTTTCCAAATCCAGTGCTCAGCGATGTCAGCGGGGAAGCAGGCGAGGGCCGCACTGATGTTCGGCTTGCCTTCGATATTATCGCGGATCCGCTCAATGACGGCTCGCTCTTTCGGTCCTCGCTTGGCCATGCGAGAGGTTTGACGTTGAGAGGCGGCCGGCGCCAGGGGTGAGTGGCCGCTACGTCCCGGTGACAAGAGCCAATTCTTCTGGTGAAGCCATTGGTTTGTTGGTGCGCTTACGCGGCGTTGTTAGCTTGGCGGAAATACCTCTAATTCTCCCAGCTCGATTGCCCTCCTTCTGTCTTCCTATTTGTCTCCAGTACAAATTTATTCTCTCTATCTAGAGGAAGGAGAGATGAGCTTCCTATGTAATTCACTGTAGCTCCGGCACGCCCCGACTGGCTTTCGTCACCGCTGGTGAAGTCATGCGCAATTCAAATTCTGGGTGCCGCGGTGCACTGCCGATCTCACTGAGCAACTGGAAGCGATCACAGCGGTGATAACGCCGGCGGTTCATATGGTCATGCAGGCAGAGTTGTTGATCGGCGAGCCTACGCCCGAGCCTGAGCCCGCGGTCACGTAAGCGGTGCGGGTCCCGCGACGGGCTCTTGGTTTTGACACCGGGAAAAATTTTGAAAAAGGGTCTGGCGCGGTCTTCACTCCGGGGTCACCGACTTTGGCCCGCTTTCCAGCCCGAGAAAGGGTACCACACTTTGCTATCCAAGGCCCTCCGCTGCGCCCGCTAGGATCACGGTTTCAGCCCGACAAAGTTTTCGGTTTTTGAGGTACTAGTACGCACGGCGATGGGCGAACCAACGGCGCTGTTAAAGGACACGACGCGAACAAAATGGACGAAAAGTTGGACGCCGCTTGGGCAGTGGCCAACTTAGCATCTAGGATCACTATGGTAGATCAGCGAAGATTCGATGGTGAGGACGACACCCTTCGTGCACCCCCTGGGGTGGCAGAGAATTTTCGTCAGACCTCTCTGCGCCATTGGAAAGCGCGGTCTGAGGGTGTTCCGGTCGCCGGCGATCTAGACGCCGCGCTCTATCAGCTGCGGACTCGTTTCTTGAGTTATGCGCAAGGTCAGGCCGTGAACGACAAGCGAGCCGTGATTGTGCTCGGTTATCCTGCTTCGGGTCGAACGGAGGCGATTAAACGGATTGCGGGCGGCGTCGGAGCTGCGTTTGTGGATCTAGACTACGCGATGTCATGCATTCCGGAGTACGAAGGCGGGGCCGGCGCGGCGGCAGTGCATTACGAAGCATATTGTATGGCCGCGACCATCGCGGAAGATTTGCTCTTAGAAGGGACAAACATCATCCTTCGGCGAGTGGGCAACCGATCGAGCACTATTCTGGCGTTGCTCGCCGAATTGGATAGCCTCGGCTATTCTACGATCTTGGTGCACGTCCGAATGGACGCGGATCATGCGTGTCGGAAGGCTGTGTTGCGGTTGCTGGACGCCGGCCAACCATTCGAGCGCAATGCGTTTCTGGGCGGCGCGCCTGAGGATGCGCTGAGGGAAGTCGCTGCGTGCAAGCCAATGACTGAGCACATTTTGGTTGAGGGCGGCGACGCTCCGGCGCTGGCGGCTGAAAACGCGACCGCGGGTTCACCTTTTGCCCAACTGGCGGCGGGCGCAATCGCAGGCGAGTTGAAATACACTCCAACAGCTCGATAGTGAGAGTCGTCGCGCAATCTCCCGAGCAACCGTTCAGAGATCTGTTCTGCTCGGGCTTAGTTCTCCAAGAGTACTGACAGGACGATACGATATAGCTCATCCGGGTGCGCAGTTGCTCCGGTGGCGCCAGATTGTGTGGCTTGCTGCACACCTTTCAGGCTTGTGTAGAAGATCACTGGGAGCCTTGCGTGCGTCTGGCGCACCCTTTGAAGGAGGTCGAGGCCGGCAGTAGGGCCTTCGCTGTCGCGGCCCATGTCTGAGATGATAAGGTCGAACCCCGTCGTCATGAGGAGCCTCAGGGCGTCTTCGGTATTGAGCACGCTCACAAACCTGACACCGAGGGCTTCGAAGGAGCTGCGCTCCAATTGATTGTTAGACGGATGGTCATCAACCCATAATACTAAGCGGTGGGCCAAGCGATGAGTGTCGGTCTTTGTCGCTTGCTCTGCACTTTCACGCAGCTCTCGGTCGCTGAGTTTGCGTGAAATGCCCTCACCAGCCCGTACGCTGGCCGCCTTCTGAACGGCGACCAAGCTACGTTTGACCCGCAATTTCACAGGTCCCAATTCGGCCTCAAGCCCGTCCGACGCAGCGATTACCGCCGTCAGCGGTGTTCGAAACATTAGTCCGAGCAGCAGCACGGTCGCCGCCCAAATCGAAGTCTGCCCGATGCTTTCTGAGAGACTGGGAAATCTCAGTGCGTTGAGTAGCTGATCCATGATCCCCGCCCAATTTCTGTGAAACGGTATGGGCGCGAAGAGCTTGCGTCGAGTGGGAGCTGATTCACCGATTGCGGCTCTGGCACGCCTGGCGAACAAATGGACGAAAGAGTGGACGAAATACTCGGTTGGGCCAAGCGCTCGGTCGTTTAAGTCGTTGATTGTATTGGTCGGAGCGGCGGGATTCGAACCCACGACCCCCTGTCCCCCAGACAGGTGCGCTAACCGGGCTGCGCCACGCTCCGTACCGGCCCCGCGGGCCAGGCGGCGCGCGGGAGCGACCTCTTAGCC
>JAEZBT010000442.1 GCA_023426865.1 Actinomycetes bacterium | reverse complement strand
CCGGTCGCGAGGGCGAGGACCGTGGCCCCGCCCAGCATGAGCGGCCGCTCGGGGAGTGCCTCGAGCGCGCGCGGAAGCAGGACCGCGACGGTGATCGACCCGGCGCCGAGCGCGGCGAGCAGGAGCGCGGCGGTGCCGTCGCCGCCGTCGAACACCGTGCGCGCGATGACCACGTACTGGACCAGGGCGTAGGCGCCGCCCGCCGCGACGGCGAGGTTCAGGGCGAGCACCGGCCGCAGGGCGGGGGTGTGCAGCATGAGGTCGATGCCTCGGCGGACGCGGGTCCGGAACGGTTGGGGCCCGGCATCGACCTCGACCGGCGCCCGGCCGAGCGTCGTCCGCAGAACAAGGGCCGCCGAGATCGCGAAGCCCGCCGCCGTGCCCACGAACAGGCCCGAGCTCGGCACGACCAGGAGCAGCAGCGCCGCGAGCAGCGGCGACAGGAGCATCTCCAGGTCCTCGGCCAGGCGCGAGAGCGAGAGCGCCTGCGTGTACGGGCGCTCGTCGGGCAGGACGCGCGGCAGGACGGCCTGGTAGGTCGGCGTGTGGACCGCGGACGCGGCTTGCAGCACCAGGACCAGGACGTAGACCTGCCAGGTCGCCGTCACGAGCGGGAGCCCGAGCACGACGACGACGCGCACGAGGTCCGCGGACACCAGCACCACCCGGGGCGGTGCGGCGTGCACGACGGCGGCCGCCACCGGCGCGACGGCGACGTAGGCGACCATCTTGATCGCGAAGACGGTGCCGAGGACGAGGGCGGCGTCGTCGCCGGCGAGGTCGTACGCCAGGAGGCCGAGCGCGACGGTCGCGAGGCCCGTGCCGGCGAGGGAGATCGCCTGCGCCGTGAAGAGGCGGCGGTAGGTCCGGTCGGCGAGGGCGGTCAGCACCGTGCCATCGTTGCATAGTTGCGCGAGGATGCAGATATGCCGAGATGCGGCGCGGGCGGCACGCATCGCGGCGCGGAAGAAATGACGTCGACACTCGGCCGCGACCAGAAACCATGATCAATTCCGGAAACCGCCTCGGTTGCGCGCAAGAGTCCTTCGATTCCTGTCGTTTCCGCCGATGGAGAACGCACAGGCCCGAGGAGCGCCGAGGACGTCCGGCGCGACTTCCCGACGGGCCAGGACAGGGAGGTCCCCATGAAGGCACTCGTCGTCTTCGAATCCGCGTCGCTGCCCACGAAGATGATCGCCGCCATGGTGAGCAAGGGCATGGAGGAGTTCGGCCAGGTCGAGCGCGCCGACGTGAACGCCGCTCCCGCCGCGATCCCCAACGACCTCGACCTGCTCGTCGTCGGCACGGCCGGCGGCGACGGCCAGAAAGCCCTGATGAAGTGGCTCGACGCCGTCCGCGTCCCGCTCGGGTGCTCGGGCGCCGCGTTCGACACGCGCGTGAAGAAGCCGCTCCTGGGCGACACCGCGTCCCGCACCATCGAGAAGCGGCTCGGTCAGATCGGGCTGCGCGTCACCACGCCGGCTGAGGGTTTCATGGTCGAGGCGGGTACCAGCAACCTCGTGGCGGGGGAGACCGTGCGCGCGGTGCGCTGGGGCAACACCGTCGGCGCTCCGTTCAAGAACCGATAGGCGGGATTCCGGCCTTCAGCGGGGTGCGGCTGGCGTTCTCGGCGTGGCGGGAAATGATCAAGAAGAGCCGTCGGACTACAGCTCGCAGAGATGCCCTGGATCCGAAACCCCGAATGCTCCTCGCTGTTCTCGTGGAGGATGACCGGAGTCGGGGACGCCGGCAACGTGTGCGCGTCGTCTCCCTGGGAATCGAGGAGGCTGCGTGGCTCGACGGACGGCTGCCGCGGTGGTGGTGGGGCTGGCGCTCCTCGCAGGGAGCGCGGGCTGCGGCGGGCAGGCGGAGCCGTCGCCCGCGGCCGTCGAGCCGGGGCCGGCCGAGGTGTACCTGGAGGCGGGGACGGGGTACTCGTCGGAGGACGCGCCCGAGCTCACCGTGCGCTTCGAGGAGGCCGTCGCCGCCTGCATGCTGGAGCAGGGCTTCGAGTACGTGCCCTACGTCGAGGGTCACGCCATGGTCGACGATGCGGCGATCGACCCACCGCCCGGCAGCAGGGCGTTCGCCGAGCAGTTCGGCTACGGGTTCGCGGCCGTGCCCGAGGGCATGCGCGTCGAGTCCTCGGGCGGCAACCCCAACGAGGCGATCACGGCAGCGATGAGCCCCGAGGCGTTCGACTCCTACGTCCGCGCGCTGTGGGGCGACGACGCCGCCGAGGGCGCCTCCGACGGCGAGACGCAGCTCGGCGGGTGCTTCCGCGGGGCGCGGAACGAGGTCTTCGGCGACCGCGAGACCGACCACGTGCGCGCGGGGCTCGAGGACGAGATCGCGCGGATCGACGCCGAGGTCGCGCCGACGGACCCGCAGGTCATGGCGGCGGCGGCCGAGTGGTCGGAGTGCATGGCCGACGCCGGCCACCCCGGCTACGCCTCGCCGGCCGACGCCGAGCAGGCGGCCTGGGACGCGTGGATCGCCTTCAACGAGGGCATCGCCGCGGACCCGACCCTCGGCGTGACGGACGCTGCGGGCGGCATCGCCGGCGAGGGCGACCTCGCCACCCGGGAGGCGTCCCTGGCGACCGCGGACTGGGACTGCCGCGCCGCCGTCGACTACGACACCGTGTGGAGCGCCGCCCGCGACCGGCTGCAGCAGGAGTACGTCGACGCGCATCGGGCAGAGCTCGACGCCTGGGTGGAGTCGCTCGCCTGACGTGAACGACTCCATCGACGCCGGCTGCTACTCCTCCCCGCGCCAGTGCGGGTTCTGGATCAGCCCGAGGATGTTGCCGAACGGGTCGACGACCGCCCCGGACACCCAACCCTCGCCGCGCACGGTCGGCGGCTCGTACACGGTCGCGCCGCGCGAGACGAGGTCGTCGACGGTGGCCTGGACGTCGTCGACGCTCCAGTAGACGTACTGCCCGCCGGGCGTGCGGCCCGCGCTGCCCGGGACGAAGCGGGCGTCGACGATCCCGAACTCGTCGTCGTCGCGGCCGAGGCGCCACTCGAGGTAGCCGTCGCGCACGAAGTACGGCTCGGCGCCGAAGACGTCGGTGTACCAGGTGCGCGCTGCGGCCAGGTCGGCGGCCTGGAAGTTGGAGGTGGCCAGACCCTGCAGGGGGTTCGTGTGCTGTGTCATGTCCCGATGGTGCTCCGGTGAAGTAGTCAACCCCTGACTACTTTCCGTGCGACTCTCGTCCCATGCGCGCAGACCGGCTCGTGGCCGTGCTCCTGCTCATGCAGGCGCGTGGGCGGGTGACCGCTGCCGAGCTCGCCGACGAGCTCGAGGTGTCGGTCGCCACCGCGAGGCGCGACCTCGAGGCGCTCTCCGCCGCCGGGATCCCGGTCTACCCGCAGCGTGGACGCGGGGGCGGGTGGTCGCTTCTCGGCGGCGCCCGCACCGATCTCAGCGGCCTGTCGTCCTTCGAGATGCAGGCGCTGTTCCTCCTCATCGGGCCGGCGGCCGCGGTCTCGCCCGAGGCGAAGTCCGCGCTCCGCAAGCTCGTACGGGCGCTGCCCGCGACCTTCCGGGACCAGGCCGAGGCGGCCGCCAGGGCGGTCGTCGTGGAGACCGCGCGGTGGGGCGACGTGGTGCCGGCGCCCGCGCAGTTGCTCGGGACCGTGCGTTCGGCCGTCGTGGATCGCAGGATCATCACGATGACGTACGCGGGCCGGGGCGGGACGCGCGTGCGCCGGGTCGAGCCCTGGGGACTCGTCGACAAGAACGGCGTCTGGTACCTCGTCGCCCAGACGCCCGGCGGTCGCCGCACCTACCGGCTGGACCGGATGTCGGACGTCGCCGTGACCGACACCACCTTCACGCCGCCTGCGGACTTCGACCTTTCCCAGGCGTGGGCCGAGATCACCGCCGAGCTCGAGGAACGGCGGTCGGGCACCGTGGCCGAGGTGACGCTGCCGACCGCGCTCCTCACCCCGTTCACGCACGTGCTCGGGGCGCGCCACGTCGAGCACCTCGGGGACGCGGGAGAGGGCCGGGCGCGGCTGCGGGTCTCCTCGAACACCCCGGGGATGCTCGCCAGGCAGCTGGCCGGCTGGGCCCCCGAGATCGACGTCCTGGGTCCGCCGGACGTGCGCGCCGAGCTGGCCGCGATCGGCCGGGACCTCGCCGACCGGTATGCGACGAGTTCACCGCCGTCTGGCCCGTGACATCGGGCGTCGTGCCGGTGCGCTCGTGAAGGTCGTCGGCGCGTGGGCCGCGAGCACGTGCTCGTTGCGGTGCAGCAGCCACAGGCCGTAGGCACCCGCGAGCGCGCCCATCGCGAGCTCGACCGCGATGGTGAGTGCCGGGGGTCAGCCGTCGGTGTGAACGTCGCACCCTCTGGCGCGGCGACGATCAACGCCAGCTGAGGGAGCGCGTAGACGAGATGCTGAGAACCGCGAACCCCATGGGCCTCGTGGCGGCGAAGCCGCGCAGCGCGCGACGCGTCACCGCCACGCTGTGCGTCGAGCTCATCTGTGCCCGTCCAGGTGCGTGCGCATCCATCGCTCTTTGTCCTGCACGTGAAGGCTAGCCGCCGGGATCGCGCGTCACGGCCGAGTGCCGACGCGGAGTGGTGGGCGCCGAAGCTCGATGCGAACGCCGGCCGCGACCGCGGGCGACCGACCGCACCTGCCTCCGCCGCCCCCGGCCACCCGCCGCCGCCGACGACGAAGGGCCCGCCACCCACGTCACCGCAGGTCACGGGCCCTTCGCTGTGCGGAGGATGGGGGATTCGAACCCCCGAGGGTGTTACCCCAACACGCTTTCCAAGTGGTCTGGAGGGGTGTCCGGCGGGTGTGGGCGGATGTGTTTGGGCAGGTCAGCGGGCCGCGCGGACGGGGGCGGTAGGTCGCGGCAGGGTCGGTCTGGAGACAAACTGCTACCGAAACTGCTACCGGCCGAGCACAACGCCTGCTGGGTTCAACGACGCTCGATGACGGCGCGTTAGTGCCGAACGCGCGGGTCGGCGAGGATCGCCCAGGTGTAGGAGGCTCCCTGGCGGCCATAGAGCCCGCCCGGGCCGTCCGTCGGCATCAGATCGGCGGCCTTGCGGAAGTTGGTCTTGGAGAGGGAGCGGTTCACCTCCTCGCCGTCGCGGGTCACCCGGAGGTAGTCACCGGGCACGGCGTACGTGAAGGGCAGGCCGGTGATCGTATGGAACGTCTCGCCGGCGTGAACCTGGATCCGTCGCCAGACCTCCTCGAAGTCGTCCATCCCGAGAGTGTCGTCAGGGCCGGGCAAGTCTGACAAGGCCCGAGCGTCGGCTACTCCATCGTCAGAGGGCGCGAAGCCACCCTGGAGCCGCCGGGCCCGTTCGCGGCGTCGAAGCGGATCTTCAGCTTGGGCTTGCGCGCGGCCCCGTCCGGCTGTCGGCCCTGGGCCATCACGGCGAACTCTCCCCGGTGCATCGCCGCCTCCAGGTCTGGGAAGCTCTGCAAGTGGTACGCGTCGAGGCGCAGAGGGGTGAAGCCCGACTTGAGCGCACGCGAGCGCTCGTGTGAGGGCCCGGCGCCTCGCCGTGCGCGGTGCCAGGTGTCGAACGCAATGCTGTCGGAGTAGTCGGGGTCGCCCGTCAGCACGATGAACCCAAGCCCACGGGGTTCAGTCAGGCCGGCCTCGATCGCGTCGAGGTCGTTCAAGATCGCGGCGTTCTCTCGGCCAGTGCTGTGAGCCTTCAGGTCCCAGGTGGTGCGCAGGCAGTAGTCAAACGAGGTGTTGAGGACGCGCTTGGGCCCTCCGCCGAACGCGTTGACGAGGGCGGCGATGCCGACGTACTCGAAGTGCCAGCCGATCCACTCCGTCTGGCGCCAGTGGCGGAACTCGGCGTCGCGCATCGCCTCCACGCAGCGCCGACCGTCCCAGGTCGCGTCGATCGCGCCAGCGAGCGCCGCGAGGAGCGCGTGCGCCTCCTCACCGGGAGTCGCGAAAGCGTCGGCGGGGCCTTGGCCAAGGAGGCCGAGGCGCCGCTCGCCGGCGGCGAGGAGCGCGTTGAGCCCATCCAGCGTGATGGTCTGGCCGGTGGACCAGTACCGCGGGCTCCAGGGTGCCCCGAGCCGTGCCGCGATGGCGGCGCCCAGGTCGACCTTGTTGAGCGTCGTGTCGACGTCAAGGCTGAGGCCGGTGGCCAGGTCCGCCAAGACTGACTTGCGTTCCTTGCTGCCGGGGCCGAGGTCTTGAGGTCCGCTTCGGGTCAGGGCAGAGATCCGGTTGACGGCCTCTAGCTTGCTGCGAGCGGGGCGGAAGCCGCCGATCCCCAGCTCCTCGGCAAGCGCCTCCTCGAGCGCGGAGCGGACGGCCCGTTGGTGGAGCTCGAAGGTTGCGGCCTCGAGCAGCGTGTTCAGGCCGTGGAGGGTGATCGTGGAGCCGCGCGACCATGCGGCGGGCGTCCACTCGGCGTCGAGTGCGCGCGCGACCTGGCCGCCGAGCACAGGTTTGGCGGCCTGGCTGTCGACCGCCAGGTTCAGGCGGTGTGCGAGTGCGAGGAGGACCGACTTCTTCTCGGTGCTCCCTGGGCCGAGGGGCTCAGGTGGTGCGCCCGCGAGTGCGTAGAGTCGCGCGACTGCCTCGGCCTTCGAGGCAGCCGGAAGGAACTTCTCGGTCGGGACCATCAGGCGCGAGGCTAGCGGCCGGCGAGCATCTCCCGGAGGCGGTCGTCGGGCGAGCTTGGGGCGTCCAAGACAGCGGAGACGATCCGCTGGCCGACCGGCGTGCGCTTGAGGATGTCCTCGTCACGTGCGATGTGGGCCTTCAGGACGTTCCAGACGGCACCGACGTTCACGCCGTTGCCGAGCTGGCGGTACGTGGCGGAGGCAGGCTGGGTGCCGAAGGTGAACTCGTCGGGCAGACCCTGGAGTCGCGCGGCCTCGCGCGGGCTGAGCCGACGCCCGCGGGGTCCGATGATCGAGGTCTGGGTGATCGCGACGAGAGCTGGCAGGTAGGTTGGCCGCTTGGCGCGGATCCCCGACGGGCGGAAGTGCATGACGGTGTCCCACAGCCGCGGGGTGTCCTGCGCCTGCCACTCGAGCTTGCGGCGCGACGGGGGGAACGCCTCGGTGAAGACCCCCCACTTCGAGGCCCAACGGTCGATCACGCGGCGGTGGGCGTCGTAGAAGGCTGCGTTCTTCACGAGGAAGTCCCGCTTCCATGCGGGGGTCTCGTGCGAACGGATCGCTTCTGCGAGGGCAGCAGCCTTGGCCGCGGTGGTGGGCCAGGAGTCGGCCCACAGCGGGAAGCCCGGCAGGCGGCGCCCCTCGCGCTCCTCCCACATCAGCTCGACGAAGTCGTTCCATGCGTCGATCCACAGCTTCTCCTGAACGGAGAGGTCGCAACCGGAGACGTGGTGGTCAGGGTCGAGGAAGTCGTCGAGCGACCACTCGGAGGCAGGATCGAACCCGTCCACGCGCGTGCGGGGGGTCACGACCGGCTCCGGCTCAATCCCTGCGCCGACGCCCTCGGGGTTGTAGGTCGCCGTGATGAAGACCCGCTCGCGGACCTGCGGCCGGCCGCCGTGCGACCGCGGCAGCTGGTGGGGTGAGAAGACCGCAGGCGTCTCCGAGACCCGATAACCCTCGTCGCGGAGCGTCTCGACGATGACCTGCCACTCGTGACGATGCCTGGGGCCGGCAAGATTCCGCACGTTCTCCAGCAGAAGCACCGAGGGGTGGTGCGCCCTGACGATGTTCAGGATGTTCCAGTACAGCGTCCCGCGCGTCTCCTCCATGCCGCGCTGGGCACCGGACTTGGAAAACGGCTGGCAGGGGAAGCCTGCGGCGAGCACATCGTGCGCCGGGACGGTCATCACGGTGTCGGTAGCGTCCCTGGTGACGTCGCCCAGCGGGCTGTGGCCCCAGTTGAGCTCGTAGACCTTCGCCGCGGCCGGGTCGATCTCGACCGAGTACACGCCCCTGCCCCCGAACGCACTGAGTGCAGCGGCGAAGCCCCCGATCCCAGCGAACAGGTCAGCGAAGCGGAACGCCGGCTCGGAGGTCATGCCTGAAGCTTAAAACGTCTGTTCGAGCTACACAAGCTCCGTCCGCGTGTCGCTGTGGGCGCGTCGAGGAACCCTACCGCTGTGGATGGAGCAGGCGCGCTCGACGAGGATGAGGACGTGCGGCCGACCTTCCACGTACCCGCCCATCCGGGTTCCACGGGCGAGGCGGTGTCGCGGCGGATGCGCACGCTCAAACGCAAAGACAACGATGCCGAGCTCGCCGTCCGCCGCCTCCTGCACGCCGCCGGGTATCGCTACCGCGTCCACTACCCAGTCCCAGGACTCCCGCGACGGACCATCGACATCGCCTTCACCCGCGCCAAGCTCGCAGTCTTCATCGACGGCTGTTTCTGGCACGGCTGTCCCGAGCATGGCAGTCAGCCGAGATCGAACGCGGAGTGGTGGGCCACGAAACTCGCTGCGAACGCCGGACGCGACGCCGAGACCTCGGCGGCTCTGGTGCACAGCGGCTGGTTGGTGGTGCGGGCGTGGGAGCACGCCAAGCCGACAGAAGTGCTGGACGCCATAGGAATAGCGCTACGTCCCAGGGCGGACACAGATGCCTGCGAGCAGTAGGCGTCATACGGATCGCCGGACGCGAGGCGACCGTCGAGTCAGGCGAGGCCGGAGGTGGAGACTCACCCAACCCTCGAGTTTCAGCAGCGCGTCTGGTGACGTGGGGTCGCGGACCGGCAGAACGTAGGCGTGGTCAAACGCATCACGCTTCTGCAGGTTTGCGAGATGCTCCTTCAGGATTCTCGTCTCCACTCGCCGGGCGTCGACTGGAGACGCAGCTTTCCCAACGTAAACGCAACGCTCTGCCGTGTCGTAGACGATGTAGACGCCGCAACGTATGGGAATCGAGTCAACTCCGATGCGAAACGGCCCCGCTAGTGAACCGTCGAGAGCCCGGCCTGCCAGCTCCTCTAGTGCCCTTACGGTGGCAGCCCTCAAGCCCTCGTCGCACCGCCACTCATCTGCCAAATGAATCCCAGCCTCTGGACCCGATCCCTGGACTGCGAGAGGTGCTCGCCGATATCCGCCGCTATGTCATCGGGGATCCCGACGATGTCGACCAGAGGGTGGTCGCCGTCCTTCACGTCGGCAAGGGCGTCGATCTTGGACGCGAGGGTTGCGACATCATCTCGGATGGCGTAGGTGCGCAAGCGGAGATCATCTGCAGGGGTGAACTCCTCTTCGGGCTCGTCGTCAGTCTCGCCCAATTGGGCCGGGAACGTCGTCCGTAGCCACCTATCGTCGGCCACAAGCGTCTCACCCGTCACCGCCCTCGCCAGAGTCCCGTCCTCGCGCACCTGGCGAGGGATCTCGCCAGTCCTGCCGTCGAGAATCGCCTGGTACAACTGATGCCGGCCACGCATGGTCGCCGACACATCTTCGAGGAGTTCATCCGCGAAGCGGGTGTCGGTGCGGCTGGACTTCTGAAGCGAGGAGAAGCGCGTCAGCCAAAACGCGGCGCGAACTGCGAGCTCGCGCGTCGACGGGCCGATAGTTGCGCCCTCCTCGAGGGACTTCTGAAGCAGTTCTTCGGGTGTGTCGAAACTCGGCTCCCACGGAGCGTTGTCGGGACGTAGCCGCAGGAGCGCTTGGGGCAAGGCCTGTCGGGGGTTCCTCCGGGCCATCTCCACGACGTAGGCCCGGTAGGGGCGCATGGCGAGTTCAGTCGCGACCTCGAGTCGGTCCGTGCGATCGACATGTTTCATGCCGATGCGCCGAAGGCCCCGGTTGACGGCGTTCGCATTCCATCGACGATCGAGGGTGTAGAAGATGGCGGCGGCGCGCCCGTCGAGCGATGCGTCAAAGCCATTGCTTGTTGCTTCCTCGGGCGCCATCAGGCCGGCTAGGTACCTCTTGTCTAGGGCGCTAATGCGACCAGACCGCTCGAGCTCGTCGAGCACTGCATCGGCTCGCGAATCCTGACTCGCTGCTTCGCTCCAGGGTGTCGGCGGCTCAACGTGGATGAGTCCGAGGTAGGCGTCAATCAGATCCGCGAATGAGAGCGAGTCATCCTCAGGGGCCCAGCCGACGACGATGTTCGCCGGGATGGTCTGGTTCCGTAGTGCGGCCTTATTGCTCTCGGTCAGTTCATCCGCGTCGGTGCCGAGAAGTGCCGTGATCTCTCTAGTGCGCGCCTGGAGCGCCACGGGGGTCGTAAGATCGAATAGGACATCTTCGGGCGTGAGGCCCCACGTCCGGAGCGCAGCCGTCGTGCGCGAGGACCCGTCTACTGTGCAGGCTGCATGCTTCGTGGGGGAGCCGTCACGGAATTCGAAGGCGACCGGCACGACCGTGACTGGTAGGAGGACTCCCTGCTGCTGCACGCTCGGGCCGAGGTCGTTCGTCGATGTCACCTCATCGAGGACGGTGCGCATGTCAGCGCGCAACGCACCGGGCGCATGTGCCCGGATCGTGAGGGCAGCCGCCCCGCCTGGGTCGCCGTCGACCTCGAGAGGCTCGATCCCACCGCCTCCGTAGCCGCCAGCGGGGTACCGGATCCGCCCCGACACTCGAGGGTTGGTTGGGATGGGCAGCACGGCACCGTTCCGAACGCGCGTCACGATGTAGGTGAGCGTTCCACCATGCACGCCCAGCGTCACGGGAGCGCGGAGCTGGTCGATGACCTGCCGCGGGTCCTCAACTGCGCGCGAGAGCGCGGCGGCCGCGTCGGCGCAGTATCCGAGTTCTTGCAGTGCTGACTGAAGGCGCGTGCGCTGAGCGGCCGAAGGAAACGGGACAGCGCCTCTGATGGTGCGCGGTGGAAGCGACTCCGGCCCGCCCGTCGCCTCATCCTCAGCGCTCGCGTCCGGAGCCGCGCTGGCGTCGTCGGGACTGAGTCCGCTCGAGGCGGACGCAGGGAGGGAGTCTTCATGGGCCGACATCGGACCTCCGGCGATCGGTGTTTCGGGCTTCCTACCTGCCGTGACTCATAATGCCCAACGAGTGGCGGGACCGGTGCGGGATCAACACGCCAAGCCTCCGCGGGGCCGGCACCCGCGAGAGTCGAGACATGACTCTTCTGGCACTTCTGGGACGGCGGTCCGGTCCCGGACGTCTTCCGAGCCCGCGACGCTGCCGAAAGGCTCGTCTTCGGGCTGGCCGGTGCAAGGCCCCGCGCGGGCGCCGACCCCAGCCGTAGAGTGCGCGCCGTGACCGAAGAGGAAGCCGCCGCGGCCGTGGTTGCGTACCTGGAGCAAGCGTGGAGCGGCTCCTTCGGCCGCGAGTGGGAGGCCGCTGTCACCCACGTCGAGGACGCAGGGGCATCGTGGCGCGTGTTCTACAACTCCCAGGCCTATGTGGAGTCGGGGAACATCTCAGACGCTCTCGCCGGCAACTGGCCGTATCTCGTGCCCAAGGACGGCGGGCCGATCCGACCGGACCTCGAGTACCGGGACGCCGCGCTAGGGCAGTAGGGCGATCAACCGCACCCGCGGCTTGCACATAGAGGCCCACTAGCCTCCGCGGGCCGTCGGCTGGCGCCTCCGTCATCGGTCAGAACGGTGGCATCTGGCCGATGACGCGCTTGGCGATGTCGACGATCTTCCGGCAGCCGGGGTGGTCGGCGCGGACGTCGTCGGCGACGGCGTCGTGCTCCTCGCGGTAGTCACCGGCGTTCCGTGCCCTGCGCACCCGGTGGTAGGCGGCGAGGTCGCGGCCGAGCGGCGGGTCGAGTTGGGCCAGGACGGCGTCGTAGAGGGCGATGTGACCGCCCGCCCGGGTGGGCCGCAGGCCCTGGGCGAGGAGGATCGCGGTGAGCGCCTTGCGGTTGGCGCCGTGCAGGGCGTCGTAGGCCAGGACGGTGTCGGTGTCGGCCAGCGTCAGCGCAGATGCAAGATGAGTCGCGGCCACGTCGACGAGCGACTGCGCCCCGGCCAGGTTCGGCGGGACCCGTTCGAGCATGCCGGTGCGGATCAGGCTTTCGACGACCGCTCGGCCCTGCTCCCAGGCCATCACGCAGCCTCCCCGTTCTCGCGTCCCAGCGTGAGCGGGACCAGCGGGCGCTCCCGCAGGGCGGCGAGGAAGCTCTCCTCGCTCGACGCCCAGCGCTCGGGCGAGACGAACGTGACGTTCACCTCCCGGCCCAGCGCGGAGTCGACGCCGTCAAGCGCGTCGTAGACCGCCTCCCGGTCGGGCGTACCGACCACGAGCAAGTCAACGTCGCCCGGGGCCGGACCAACTTCGCCGTGCCACCGCGCCGCCCAGGACCCGTAGACGTAGGCCTCCGCGATCCCGTCGACGTCGGAGAGGGCGCGCTCGAGGAAGGAGGCCGGCCCGTAGGTGACGACGAGGAGCTGGCGCAGGGGAGCGGTCGCCGGGTTGCCGTCGGCCGGCCGCACCACCACGGATCGGCCGACACGCGTGCCCGTGACGAGGTCGGCATCCATCAGCCGCCGGACCTCCCGGTGGACCGTGGGCTCCGGGGCGCCGAGGACGCGTGCGAGGTCGGTGATGGTGCGCGGCTCGTCGGTGAGCACTCGCAGCAGCAGCCGAGCCTGGAGGGCTGACCGGAAGATCGGGATCAGCGCCGGCGCATGAGTTCTCATATGACGCAGGATATATCTCGTCAAACGAGAGAACAACGCCTGTGGATGACGCGCGCGGCCGCTGTAGCCCGGCGCGCGTCATCGTGTCCGTCATCGCCTGGCCGCCCTGGGAGCGGATTCGTCATCGGTTTGGCTATCGGCCCTGACGAGCCTGGTGTCGTGTGCTCACCCGAATCCACGCCCGCTCGCCTGGGCCGTCCGGCAACCTACGCCGGCCGGCCCGTCGTGCCGCCCGCGCGTCCACAGCAACCGTGGAACCCCTGGCCTCCACAGCCTGCGCCGTATCCCTTGACCGCGCCGCCGCCGTCGTCCGCCGATGGACCGGTGGCCGGGCTCTGACGAACGCAACCCAACCCGACCGAGAAGGAGAGGCGCCATGTCCGACATCGAGATCATCCCGACCCCGCGCGTCATGCTCAGCATCACCGACGCCGCCCGCTGCCTGTCCGTGGGCCGCAGCACCATGTACGAGCTCATCAACAGCGGCGCGATCGAGACCGTCCACATCGGGCGGCTGCGGCGCGTGCCCGCCGACTGCCTGAGCGACTTCGTCGAGCGGTGCCGTCGCGAGCAGCGGGCCCAGGAGCCGTGACCTGATGGGCACCCGGGCCGGGAACCAGCGCTCGTCGATCTTCCAGGGCAACGACGGGCGCTGGTACGGCTTCGTGACGATGGGCATCCGGCCCGACGGTTCGCCCGACCGGCGCAAGCGCACGGGCGCGACGCGGGCCGAGGTGGTCCGCAAGGTCCGCGAGCTGGAGCGGCAGCGAACGGAGCAGTCGGCGCTGCCGGCCGGCCGGTCGCCGCGGCTGGAGGCGTGGCTGACGGAGTGGCTGAGCGCAACGTCGCTCCGCGTGCGGCCGAGCACCCTCTCCGGGTACACGGTCGACGTCTACCGCCACATCAACCCGACCATCGGCAGGCACCGGCTCGACGCGCTCCAGCCCGAGCACATCGAGCACCTGTACGCCGTGCTGCTCGCGGGCGGGCTCAACGCCGGGACGGTCCACCACGTGCGGCGGACGCTCAACAAGGCGCTCAACGACGCCGTACGACGACGGCGCCTTCCACGCAACCCGGTGACGCTCGCCCACACGCCGCGCTACGACCCGCCCGACATCGAACCGCTGACGGTCGACGAGGCGCGGCGCATCCTCGCGGCCGCGGAGAACGAGCCGAACGGCGTGGCGTTCATGCTCGCGATCTCGCTCGGGCTGCGGCGCGGGGAGGTTCTCGGCCTGTCCTGGGCGGACGTCGACCTGGACGGCGGCCGACTGCAGGTGCGACATCAGCTCGAGCGCCGGAACTGGCGGCACGGCTGCGCGGACCCGGACCGCTGCGTCGAGAAGCCGTCGCAGTGCCCACAGCGCCGCGACGGTGGGCTGGTGCTCGCGGAGCTCAAGACGAAGCAGTCACGCCGGACGCTGCCCCTGCCGGAGCCGCTACTCGTCGCACTGCGCCAGCACCGGCGCCGCCAGCGGGAGGCGCGCATCCACGCGGGGACGCTCTGGCGCGACTGCGGGCTGGTGTTCACGACGGTGACGGGCCGACCGGTCGCGCCGCGCGACCACTCGCTGCACTGGACGGCATTCCTCGAAGGCCTCGGCATCCGGCCGGCCCGGCTGCACGACGCGCGGCACACGGCGGCGACGCTCCTGCTGGTCCAGGGCGTCGACCAGCGCGTGGTGATGAGCATGTTCGGCTGGACGTCGCCCGCGATGACGACGCGCTACCAGCACGTCGTGCCGGAGCTCGTCGAGGAGGCGAACCGGCGGATGGGTGAACTGCTCTGGGGCCACGGTCACTCGACCGCGTGATAGTCGGTGTCGGCGCCCATCGCTACCGTCGTCGACGTGGGGCAGATCACCCGGCGTCGTATTGCTCCGTCGCCGGGCCGCGTGTCAAGATGCAGACCTAACTCCCCACCGTCCTCCGGGACTGGTGGGGTTTTTTCTTGCGAGGCCAACGATGTCCGCACTCCGTACCACGATCATCGTGGACTACCAGAACGTGCACCTGACTGGGCATGGGCTGTTCGAGTCCACGCGCTACCTGCCGAAGCACGAGACGCTCGTCGACCCGCTGTACTTCGCGCAGCAGTTGATCCGTCGCCGCAACGAGCTTCAGCGGCCGGGCATGGAGCACGCCGTGCTTCGGCACGTCTACGTCTTCCGCGGCCTGCCCTCGCCCGAGCACGATGCCGACGCCTACGACCGCAGCCAAGCGCAGCGTGCCCAGTGGGAGCGCGACAAGCGGGTCTCCGTGACGCTCCGGCCACTCAAGTACGAGTACGAGAGAGCGGCCGACGGGCGCCCCGCCTCAGACAGCGATGGGAACAAGATCGTCATCGGCAAGCGCGAGAAGGGCGTCGACGTTCTCTGCGCGCTCGCGACGGTGCGAGAGGCGCAGGACTCCGCCAACGACCTCGTCATCCTCGCTTCGTCGGACTCCGACCTCGCGCCGGCAATCGACGAGGTGCAGCGGCTGGGGTGCGCCAAGGTCGAGACGTTCTGCTGGTATGACACGGTGAACCGGATCGGCTACCAGCTCCACCCCACGGACCGCTCGAGGCCCGTGTGGAACACGCGCCTCGACGAGCAGGCGTTCCGCGCCTCGTGGGACCTCACGGACTACCGCTGAGCTCCCACAGGGCGAATGCGACACAACTGGGCGCCACACGCCGCTACAGCCGACCTCGCGCGGCTAGCGTGTGCCCGTGCCCGGTGACGATGAGGCCGCCGCCGGCGACGGGTTCGGCGAGGTCCTCTACTACTTCGAGTGGTGGGACTGCCCTCGCCTCGGCGCCGCCGACGTGGCTGGCCAGGTGTTCATGTTCGACTCGCCCTTCGACGAGGACATCGACGACTACGCCCGGGAGTTCCGGCTGTGGCCGATCTCGGACGAGGAGCTGTCCGAGGACCTTCAGGTGTGGCGTGCCTTCGCGCGCTGGCGCGGCCGCTTCGACGCAGGCGCGCCCCGCCTTCGGCCCTTCGAGAAGACTCGTGCAGCCCGCCTGCACAAGCAGCGCGGACGCCGAGAGGCTCCCGATGACGCTAGGAAGGCCGTCCCGGAGTGGCGCCTCGATCCGGACCGCAGCTTCGCGGGCCGCGTGCCCCGGCACCGTGTGAGGTGGGAGTTCGTCGAGTGAGGAGCTGATGGCGCGCAGCGAACTGCTACCAGAACTGCTACCGGAGCCCCTCCGCCGGCCCACGCCAGCCGACGACAAAGGGCCCGTCACCCACGTCACCGCAGGTCACGGGCCCTTCTTCCGGCGGAGGATGGGGGATTCGAACCCCCGAGGGCGTTAACCCAACACGCTTTCCAAGCGTGCGCCATAGGCCACTAGGCGAATCCTCCCGGCCGACAGATGGTATCTGACCTGTAGGCCCGGTGGTGACTCTGTGCTCCTCGCGGCAGCGGGCTCGAGGTGAGCGATCGTCGGACCGCCGCCAGTCACCCGGTGATCCGGGCCGGCCTGACGGTGATCCCGGTGATGCCCGCACGTTCGAGTGCCTCGACCACGCTGCGGTGGGCGATGAAGGGGCCCGCGCTGCGCTCGCGCGCGAAGAAGTGCAGGCCGTCGAGCTTGTGCCGCGCCAGAACCCATCTGATCGGCAGGCCGCTCGGCCCCCACGTCGTGGCCTCCACGTCGTAGATGTCGGGGTGTTCCGGGAAGTGCGGCACCTCGTGCGGGTGCGCCTGCCCGTCGGGAGTGACCACCGTGCCGCGCAACCACTGCACCTGGTCACGTGGCCCCAAGTGAGCGCGGACGACATCAGCCATCCGCGGGCTGAACACTCGGATCGTGTCGTTGGTCAGCACCCAGTCCGGAAACGGAAACGGCGCCACCCACGTCCACGACAGCTCTGGCGGATCCACGATGAGGCCGGGGTCTTCGAGTACGTAGCTGAAGCTGTAGGGATGGCCGCCCGCGCGGGCGGCGTTGCGCGCGTCCATGGAGTGGGTGGGGCTGAGCTCGTAGTACTCGGTCATCGGTAGCACTCCCAGCGGCACCGCCGTCCGTCAAGGGTTCGTGCGGACGGGGCGGACGTCCAGCCCTGTGACTCCGGCATCGCGCAGGGCGTTGAGGAGGAGTTCGGCAACGATCACAGTGCCACTGGCCTCGGCTCGAGCGAAGAAGTGCAGGCCATCAAGCTTGGCCCGGGACAGAACCCACCGAATGGGCAGCCCCGAAGGACCCCAGTCGGTAGCGTCAACGTCATACACGTCGGGGTAGCTCAGGAAGTGCGGGACCTCATAGGCGTGCACCTGGCCGTCTGGGGTACGAACCGTGGCAAGCAGCCACTGGACCCGGTCCTGCGGTCCGAGGTGAGCGCGGATGATGTCGGCCATCCGGACGCTGCACACGCGCAGCATGTCTACCGCAGGCAGCCAGTCGGACAAGGGGGCTGGTGCGTCCCACGTCCACGACAGCTCCGGGGCCTCCGAGAACGGCGCCGGATCGTGGAGCCGCGCACGAACAAACTTGCCACGATGGGCGCTCACGCGGGCGATCATCCTCGCGTCCCCTGTTTCCGCCTGACCGAGTTCGTAGAAGGCGCTCATCGGTAGCACTTCCAGTATGCGAGTCGGACGATGGTCGGGTCGTTGAGTACGGGCTGAACGACCCAGAGGTCGAAGAGGCGCTTGAACTCCTCGATGTTGCCGGGACCGGCCGTCCGCGCCGCGCGCTCCATGTTCATGTACACCCACTGGTGATACTCGACCGGGTGCGGCCCGCGGTGAGGTATCGGGTGGACGTTCCACGACCGAGTCGGATCAGCGACGCGCAGTAGATAGCCGTACTCGTCGAGCAAGTCCTGGAACCGCACTCCCCACTCGCCGTACTGGGTGGCCATGTGGTGGTACTGCTCGGGCATGCTGTCCTCGAACGCCTGCCGCAGACCCGGGTCGGTGATGCAGTTGCCCGGTGGCAGCACACCGCTGGCGGCACCTCCCGGGTCCGGTTGAGGGTCCGGGTCGGGCTGTTGCGTCGGCTCCGTGAAGTCGGGTTCCTGTGTGCATTCCCCATCGGGGTCGGACAGGCCGCACTCGGGCGCTGACGGTGGCGGCTGCGGGCCGGTCAGGATGTCGATGAGGACGGCGACGACGACAGCGGTTCCCAGGGTGCCAGCCAGGAGGTCGAGGGTTCGTGCGGCGCCGATCGTCGTGCACAGGTTCGTGGCGTCGGGCGCGGACAAGCCCATGGTGTGTGTGGGCAGCGCCTCGCCGAGTGCGACGCACACAGCCTCGGTCGTCACGTACTTGGCGCTCAGGCCCACGATCAGCGCCACGTACGCGTCGGAGTAGAGGACCTCGTCCTCGGGGATGGAGGAGACGACCGCGGCGCCGGAGACCGTCCTCGCACCCGTCGGTGGGCCGCCTGCCGGTGGGTACCCGTCGACGATGTAGGCGCGGAAGGACTGGATGGTGCCGGCGGGGATCGACGTGGCGCCTACGCATTCGGTGCCTCGGTGGCAGCCTCCGACTTCGTTGCCGTCGCCGTCATAGATGACGAGGACGTGACCGTCCCCGAGCGCCGGGGATACCGTGGCTCTGACCGCACCTGCTTGGCCGGCCTCAACGAAGGGGTCCAGGGCCGCGAACGACGTGATCGTCCAGCCGGACTTGGAGACGGTGGCGCTGCGGCTCGCTGCTGCGCCCGCTGGGGGAGAGTCCGGTGCACTCCCACGCACGAGGTACGCGGTGACCGTCTCAGACGTGTAGGGCGTCACAGGCACCGGGATCACGCACGACGTCCCCCGCGAGCAGCCGCCCACCTTGACGCCGCTGCTGTTGTACACGCCCACCGAGTAGCCCTCACCCAAGGCCGGCGAGAGTTCCAGAGCGACTGCGCCATACTGACCCGGGTCCACGACCGGTTCCAGGGCCGCGAACGACGTGATCGTCCAGCCGGACTTGGAGACCGTGGCGCTATGAACCGCCCCGGCTTTCGTGGAGGCTCTCAACCCACGGAGGATGAGAGTCATGGCAGCACCGAGGAAGTACCCGGACGAGCTCCGGGAGCGGGCGATCCGGATGGCGGTGGACCTGCGTCGTGACC